>CAJIZD010000010.1:0-122597 GCA_905181795.1 uncultured Planktomarina sp.
CTGCAAAACGCCACCAGAGGTGAGCTATAATATAATTTTTAGTAACGCCTTGACCATTATAGTACATGTTACCTATTAAAAGTCTGGATGTAGGATGTCCTCTTATGCCAGCGTATTCGAATGACCTAAGTGCTTGTTTATAATTTTTTTTTACACCTGAACCTTTATAGTATGAATGACCTAGGGCATAATTTGCTAGAATATTTCCTTGATTTGAAGAAAGAAAAAACCACGCAAATGCTTCGTTATGAGGACACCTAAACCTTTTTTGTACATAACACCTAAATTATACTGAGCTTTATCATCACCTAAATTGGCATCATAACTTAAAAAGTATAGCGCTTTCTTGTATTCTCCATTTTCTAATGCTTGATAGCCTTTTAGATTATCATTTGCGATACTTAGAGAACTAAAATTGAATATAATTAAAAAAAATAGTTTTATCATTTTAAATTTCTCTTTTATAAGGTCTTAACTAATAATTATATAACTACCTTTTAAAAATCAGAACAAGTAGTTTTACCTTATATTTTTTAAATTACTTAATTAACTAATAATATTTATAAATCTATTAATATTAGAGAATGGATCCAATAGTGTCCTTTATTAAAACTTTAAATAAGATTTCAAATAATATTCCGTCATTGCTTGTTTTCCTAAAATAATTATATCTGGTTTATTTTTTGTCATAATGCATAGTGCAGTGAAGTATTTGTCAAAAGAAGTTCATATTTTTGAAATAGCTTTTTTTAGATGTGCTTTAGTAATCTTCGTTTTAGCACCAATTATTTTTCAACAAGGAAAAAAAATTTTCAAAACTAAGCAACCTAAAGTTCAGTTCTTAAGAATTACTACAAACTCCATTGCAATGTTATGTTTTTTTTATGGAATTTCTACTACTCCTTTAGCCCAATTAACTACATTAGGTTTTACAGTACCTATTTTTGCAACAATACTTGCTGTTATATTTATGAAAGAAAAAATTAGATTAAGAAGAACAACAGCTTTAATTGTTGGATTTATTGGAACAATAATAGTGATGCGTCCTGACATTTCAATTGAGTTAGGTGCATTATTAATAATTTTTTCATCTTTTTTATGGTCAATTTGTCTTATATTTATAAAAAAACTCACACAGACTGATAGCGCTGTGACAATATCACTTTACTTTGGGATTGGTATGATACCAGCTACTTTTGCATTAGCTTTTCCGGTATTAGAGATGATTGATCTTAGACAATTTATTATCCTTGTTTTTATAAATCGTACAGGAACTTTAGCTCAAACAATTATGAACTCAGCTTTGGAGAAAGGGGAGCTAGCATTACTTCTTCCATTTGATTTTTTGAGGTTAATTTGGTCTGTATTAATTGGTTATGCATTATTTTCTGAAGAGCCCACTATAACACTTTGGCTAGGCGGTTTTCTAATTATAGGTTCAACTTCTTATATTGCTTGGAGAGGAAGCGACCCTTAAAAAGGTAGATGAAAAAATATGATTGTAAATAAATTTTATGAAATTATAAAGCTGATTCTCCGCCATGGTCTGCTGACCATTTTGTAGGATTATTTAAAAAACTCTCCACTTCACCAATCGCACTATTATCAAAATAATTAAATTCCTTAGCTACTTTCAAAACGTCCCACCAGGTTGCTAAAGAATGCATTTGTAAACCTATTTTATCTAATGCTATTTTTGTTTGGGGAAAAATATCATAATAAAAAACAACAAATGTATGATCTACCTTTGCACCGGCTTCTCTTAAAGCTTCACAAAACTTAATTTTACTATTCCCATCTGTAGTCAAATCTTCTACTAAAAGTATTTGAGAATCATTTTTAAAATCACCCTCAATTAAAGCATTTCGTCCAAACCCTTTTGGTTTTTTTCTTACATACTGCATAGGAAGCATTAGTCTATCAGCTATCCAAGCAGCAAAAGGAATACCAGCTGTCTCTCCGCCGGCAATAGAATCAATAGTTTCAAAGCCTATATTTTGTGTAATAACTGAGGCGGAGAAATCCATTAAGGTATTGCGAACTCGTGGATATGAAATTAACTTTCTACAATCAATATAAACTGGACTTGCCCAACCTGAAGTAAACTTAAATGGTTCATTAGAACTAAATCTAACAGCCTCCACTTCAATTAACATTTTTGCGGTTAATTTTGCAATGCTCTCTTTATCTAAAAAACTTGTTTGAAACATTTTTTATTTCATCCTCAATTAATGTATCTTTAATATGAAGTATCACCTTGGTATATTTTAATAAAGTGTATTTTTCTTAATTATTACGTATGAAGTTTGATTTTAAGTGTAACGAATAAAAGTAAATTTATTTTCATCAGATTTTTCAGAAATATAATTATAACCATTCAAATTAAATTAGATTAAGTCTTGAGGATCAAGCAACCGATTCTGAATTATATAACGTGCCATTAGCTCCACGTGCATTTTTGGCATAAAAACTTACAATTTTTTCTTTCCCTTCCTTACGCTCCATGAAAACCGGGGTAACTACTCTTAATGATAATAGCATTAGGTTTAATGGCGTTAAAATACTCATTTGATGCGCAATTAACCAATATTTCAGCTTTTACATTTCTTTTCCATACTGATTCAGACTTGTAGTTATTTTATCATCCCAATATTCGTAAAGCGAACTTCCGTGCACGCTCCTTGCAGTTTACTGCCCATCTCAAGTCGGTAGGGCTCTATGGCGTCTAAGGGTCTTAGCAGTAAACCATACAACCCAGATAAAATTCTTAAATGCTTTTGTGCCCAAATCGATATCATCTGAACTCATTGTTTCAATGTCTAAACCTTTGTAGGTATCCCCTGCAAAAGCAAAAGCTGCAGCTTTTTTTTCTTGATTACCAAAATCTTGAAATCTTTCTCTATTTAACTCTGCAAGTTTTGGGCTAATATCCATAAGTTTTTGTATATCATCGACAGTAAAATCACGGGCTATATTTACTAGCTCATTCACATTATTCGAAAAAACAGGTTGCGTTTCTGTAAATTTATTAATTGGTTTCATATTTAGTTTTTTTGCAGGTGAAACAACAACTAGCATTTTCTTCTCCTTAATTAGCAATTAGCTATAAAAATTAATGCATTTCCCGATAAAAGTCTAGGTGATGATTTTAATCATAATAAATTTAAAGCATTATAAATTATGTGATAGACAATTCATAAATTATTAAACTTTATAATGTTGGTTTAGAAATGAATTTTCTTTTTTCACAAAAAATTGTACCGGTAATTCTTTTAATATTATTAGTTTTAGTTTGGAGTTCTGTTTGGTCTTTATTTAGGGTTGCTATGGAAGTAATTCCCCCTTTAAGTTTTAGAGTTATTATTGGATTACCTGCTTTCATATTATTATTATTCCTTGGTTTTAAAAAAATGAAAACAGTTAATATTCCTTCAAACGAATGGAAGTCTCTTCTGTTAATAAGTTTTTTTAATGTAACGTTGTGGCAAGTGCTTATGTTATACGGAATTGGAATGCTCGGTGGCGGCAGAGCTGCTATCTTAACCTATACCATGCCCGTTTGGGCGACTATTTTTGCCTCTATATTTGGTTATGAAAAAATTAATATTTCTATAATTATTTCATTAATTTTTGGAATGTTTGGTATATTTTTTCTTTCTATTGAAATAAATATTTTTGAAAATATCTTTGGCTTTTTGATAACACTCTCTGCCGGTTTAAGTTGGGCAATAGGCACAATGATAGTAAAATATGGAGGTATTAAATCAGATGGATTAATTGTAGCAGGTTGGCAACAAATAATCGGCATACTGCCAATTATACCTTTTGCATTCTACTTTGATTTGAGTAACTTTGGATCGATTGAGTTTAGACATATACTAGTGATTCTATTTGGAATCTTTTTATCAAGTGCTTATACATATTGGGCTTATTTTACCGTTTTACAAAAATTTTCAGTCAATATTACATCTATTTCTGTAATGGCTGTTCCAGTTTTAGCTGTTTTAATTGATTATGTTATAGTTGATGTTGTGTTTTCTCTTTTTGACTTAATAGCTTTAATTTTGATAGTTACAGGTATTTTTGTGGCTGCAAAAAAACCATTTAATAATAATTAATATCCATACTTACTTTTTGGAATGTTCTACTATCTCATCTATAAATAACTCGCCATACTTTTCGAACTTTGTTGTCCCTACACCGTCAATTTTAAGCATATCTGTCTCATTGTTAGGTTTAATTTGTGACATTTGTATAAGAGAAATATCATGAAATATTGTATAAGCTGGTAAGTTTTTCTTTTTGGCAATCTTAAGTCTAAGAGCCTTAAGCACCTTAAGTAAATTTACACTTTCATTCGATATATCTTTGTTTTCATATCTGATATTTTTTGTTAATTTTTTTTCTAATTTTACCAAAATATCTTTATAAAAAAAACTTTTTTTATTCTTTAATACTTCAACGCCAATATCAGTTATTTGAACAGCACCGTATCTTTGAAAATTGATTTGCAGGTGTCCATTAGCTAATAATTGCCTCAAGAACGATTGCCAAAAGTTCTTTGATTTATCTTGACCAATTCCATAAACAGATAAGTTTTGGTGTCCCCTTTCAATAATTTTTTTATCCTCTGACCCTCTAATAACATTTATAACATGAGCCTGACCAAAATATTGTCCAGTCTTATAAATTGTTGACAACAGCTTTTGAGCTAAGATGGTTCCATCAATTAATTTAGGAGGATTTAAACAGTTGTCACAATTATTACAACTCTTAGGAAAGTCATCAAAATAAGCTAATAAAACTTTTCTCCTACACTCAGGTGTTTCGGAATATGATAATAAATAATCTAATCTTTTATTTTCTCTTAATTTATGCTCACTATCTGAATTACTCTCTTCTACCATCTTTCTTCTTATTACTAAATCGTCTAAACCATAAATTAGTAACGTGTCAGCAGGTTTGCCATCACGACCTGCTCTTCCAATTTCTTGATAATAAGCCTCCATACTTCCTGGAAGATTTAAATGGACTACAAATCTAATATCGGGTTTATCTATTCCCATCCCAAACGCAATT
The DNA here is from genome assembly GCA_905181795.1 of uncultured Planktomarina sp. Classification (GTDB taxonomy): domain Bacteria; phylum Pseudomonadota; class Alphaproteobacteria; order Puniceispirillales; family Marisalimonadaceae; genus Marisalimonas. The sequence continues at coordinate 5,080 of CAJIZD010000010.1, forward strand.
GTGGCAACAACAATATGAGCATGCACTGTCATAAATATATTTTGAACATTTTTTCTGACTGACGCATCTAAACCAGCATGATAAGCACTGGCATAGAAACCTTTTTCAATTAAAAAAGAAGACACCTCTTCGGTTTTTTTCCTTGATAAACAGTATATTATTCCAGATTGGCCTTTTCTAGAATTTAAGAAATCGATTATTTGTAATTTCCAGTTTGTTTTTTGATAAACAGAAAGACTTAAATTTGGCCTGTCAAAGCCTTTAATGAATACTTTAGGATCATTATCAAAAATTTTATTTATAATATCTAATCTTGTTGTTTTATCAGCTGTTGCAGTAAAACCAACAATGTTGCTATTTGGAAAAATTTTTTTTAATTTAGATAATTTCTCGTAGTCTGGCCTAAAACTTTGCCCCCATTTTGACACACAATGTATTTCATCAATAACAAATAAGCCAATTTCAAATGACTTTAAATTATTTATCATATGATCTGTCATTAATCTTTCAGGTGAAATATAGATAATATTAGACTTACCGTTTTTAAAATTATTCCATGAGGAAGTTAGTTCATCTCTAGATTGGTTTGAATGAAGTTGTTCAACGTTTACACCGCATTCTTTTAAGCTGGAAACTTGATCTTCAATAAGAGCAATCAGCGGGGCAATTACTATGGTTTTTTTTTTTGATATTACGGCTGGTAGTTGATAACAAAGTGATTTTCCTGCACCAGTAGGCATTATAGCAAGTGTCTGTTTTTTGCTTAAAATGTTTTCAACTATTTCTTTTTGCCCATATCTATAATTTGAAAAACCAAAAACATTTTTTAATATTTCAATCGCTTTTTCATCTTATTGTAAAGAGTGCATAAATTTATAAAAAGTTTTTTAAAAGATTAACGAATAAAATATTAAAATTAAATACTGTGTTTGTTGGCGGAGAGGAAGGGATTCGAACCCTTGAGAGGCGTTAACCCCAACACGCTTTCCAGGCGTGCGCCTTAAACCGCTCGGCCACCCCTCCAAAAAATTAGAACTTTACAACAACAAATTTTTGCTAGCAAGCTAATATAAAGTATTATTTTATTGAAATAATAATTATAACTTTCTAATAAAGTAATTGAAATAAATTTAAGGAACTAAATTTGATAATTGGTAGAATATTAATACTGCTTGGAGTCTGCTTTTTCTTACTGACCTTGATAAGCAATTATTTTGATATTGCATTACAATTCAATAATAAGTTGGAAATTACTCAATTAGGTCAACTTTGGTTTTATTTTTCACCAAGCACTCTGCAACTTACTGAAGCTATAATAAGCAGATATGTAGACCCATGTTCTGCCCTAGATGTATTAAATTGCTCTGGGTTCATTTGGCATCCCTTTATGACATTTATTTTGTCTTTACCTGCCGCACTTGTTTTAGCTATGTTAAGTTTTTTATTTATGGCGTTTGGATTAAGAAAATCTAGAAGGACTAGAAATTTCAATAAAAACAAAACAAACGAGCTAAATAAATTTAATTAATTATCTCCCATCTTAAGTGCTTCAAAAAATGCATTTTGAGGTATTTCAACTTTTCCAAATTGTCGCATTCTTTTTTTACCTGCTTTTTGCTTTTCAAGGAGCTTCTTTTTACGCGTAATATCACCCCCATAACATTTTGCTGTAACATCTTTCCTCATAGGCGCTATAGTCTCTCTAGCAATTACTTTGCCTCCAATTGCTGCTTGTAACGCAACTTTAAATAACTGCCTAGGTATTAAGTCTTTTAATCTTGTGCATATAGCACGCCCTCTGTTTTCAGCTTGGTCTCTATGACTAATCATCGCTAAAGCATCAACAGGTTCTCCATTAACTAAAATTGATACACGCACAAGATTACCTTGCTTGTAACTATCTATTTGATAATCAAAACTAGCATAACCTGACGTCATACTTTTTAATTTGTCATAAAAATCAAATACCACCTCATTTAATGGTAATTTATAGACTATCATTGCTCGTGTACCAGCATAGGTGAGATCTATTTGTTCTCCTCTTCTCTCAGTACATAAAGTCAAAACAGACCCAACATATTCATCCGGCACCATAATAGTGGCTTTAATCCAAGGTTCTTCTATAAAATTGATATGGTTTATATCAGGTAAATCTGCTGGGTTATGAAGCAAAACATTTGATTCATCAGTTTTTTGAACTTTATAAACTACTGAAGGTGCCGTTGAGATTAACTCCAAGTCAAACTCTCTAGTTAACCTTTCCCTAATAATTTCCATATGTAACAAGCCTAAAAAACCACATCTGAATCCAAAACCTAAAGCAGCAGAGGTTTCTGCTTCATAACTGAAAGAAGCGTCATTTAAAGATAATTTACTAAGAGCCTCTCTGAGATCAGAAAATTGAGCATTGTCCATTGGGAAAAGTCCACAAAAAACAACGGGTACAGACGGTTTAAAACCTGGCAACATTGTATCGATTGGATTTCTTTCATCTGTTATAGTATCTCCAACTTTACAGTCTGCTACAGTTTTAACTGATGCGGTTATAAATCCAATTTCTCCTGGTCCAAGAATGTCCACATCTAAGATTTTTGGTGTAAATATTCCCAATTTTTCAATTGTATGTGAAACTTTAGTAGACATAAAACGAATTTTTTGCCCTTTTTTTAAACTTCCCTGCACTACTCTTACTAACGTTAAAACACCTAGATATGGGTCATACCAACTATCTATAAGAAGTGCTTGAAGAGGAGCATTTATATTACCTTCTGGAGGTGAGAGTTTTTCTACAAGAGAGCATAAAACTTCTTTTATACCTTGACCTGTTTTTGCAGAAACCTCAATACCCTCTTCTCCAGGTAAACCTATTACATCTTCAATTTGTTTTCTAATTCTTTCAGGTTCAGAAGCGGGTAAATCTATTTTATTAAGAACTGTTACAATTTCATGATTGACTTCAATAGCTTGGTATACATTAGCAAGTGTTTGTGCTTCAACACCTTGGGAGGAATCTACAACTAGAAGAGAGCCTTCACACGCTGACAAAGATCTAGAAACTTCATAAGCAAAATCAACATGACCAGGAGTATCCATTAAGTTCAATGTATAAGTCTTATTATCTGTATGTTTATATAACAACCTTACTGTTTGAGCCTTAATTGTTATACCTCGCTCTCTTTCTATATCCATGTTATCGAGAACTTGCTCTTTCATTTCTCTGTCAGCAAGCCCCTTACATTCTTGAATAAGTCTATCAGCAAGTGTTGATTTTCCATGATCAATGTGAGCTATGATTGAAAAGTTTCTTATTAGATTAGTGTCTGTCATTAATATCCTACAAAATGATTTTTAATTATGAACATTTTACTGCAAAGTAGTTTCTAATATGGTAATTTGCAATATTAAAAATGTTTTAATATTTGTTAAAACTTGACTAAATAAATACTCAATTGATAAAGTCTAAATATTATGAAACTAAAATATAATTCACATCCTGCAATGGTTTTTAATTTATTAAGTAACCCGTACTCTGCGGAGTACGGGATAGTCGGCTTATTAATTAATTAAACTTAAGTTTTGAACTTAGTAAAAGGTAAAGAATTATGAATAATAACTATAATAAATACAATCCATACCCACCTATCAATATTCCAAATAGGCAATGGCCGAACAAAACGATATCCAAAGCTCCTACTTGGTGTTCAGTAGATTTAAGAGACGGCAATCAAGCGCTTGTAGAGCCTATGGATGCCTCAAGAAAAATGAAAATGTTTAAACAATTAATTCAAATGGGCTTTAAAGAAATTGAAATTGGTTTCCCCTCTGCATCTGAAACTGATTATAATTTTGTAAGAGAATTAATTTTAAATAATCATATTCCTTCAGACGTGACTGTTCAGGTACTAACTCAATCAAGAAAAGTACTCATTGATAAAACTATAGAGAGTCTAAAAGGATGTCATAAAGCTATTATACACCTCTATAACTCCACAAGTACCTTACAGAGAGAAATAGTTTTCAAAGAAACTATGGATGGCGTCAAAAAAATTGCCACAGACGGTGCTAAAATAATTGTTGACCAATTGTCTAAATTGAATAATTCAGATATTAGGTTACAATATTCACCCGAGAGTTTTACAGGAACTGAGTTACCTTACGCACTTGAGGTTTGTGAAGCAGTTTTAGATGTTTGGAATGCAACTGAAGACAAACCAGTTATAATTAACCTTCCCGCAACTGTTGAAATGTCTACTCCTAACATCCACGCAGATCAAATAGAATGGATGGGAAATAGTTTTTCTAATAGAAATTCTGTTATTTTATCTCTTCATCCTCATAATGATCGAGGCACAGCTATTGCTGCAACAGAATTAGCCTTAATGGCAGGGGCAGATAGAGTTGAGGGTACTTTATTTGGTAATGGTGAAAGAACTGGAAATGTTGACCTTGTAACACTTGGTCTGAATTTATTTACTCAAGGAATAAATCCTAATTTGGATTTTAGCCAAATAAATGATTTGATTGAAACGGCAGAGTTTTGTAACAGACTTCCTGTGCATGAACGTCATCCATACGCAGGGTCTTTGGTCCATACTGCATTTTCAGGAAGTCATCAAGACGCAATTAGAAAGGGTATGGATGCAATAGAGAAATCTAATAGTGATAAATGGGCTGTTCCATATCTTCCTATAGACCCTGCTGATATTGGTCGTGACTATGAAGCTATAATAAGAGTAAACAGCCAATCTGGTAAAGGCGGAACTGCTTGGATACTTGAGAACGACCATCAAATACGATTACCTAAAGGTGCAGAAGTTGAGCTATCTTCAAAAATACAAAAGATTGCAGATACAACTGGCAATGAAATTACAAGTGATATAATCTGGAAAACTTTTTCAGAAAATTTTATTATCGACGGACCTTTTACTTTAATTGATTTTAATGTTGAAGGCGCAAATAGAGAATCTAATTTAGAAATCATTAACAGTAAAATTAAATATAAAAATAAAATTTTTGAATTTTCATCCCAAGGTAATGGTCCAATTTCGGCATTCGTTAATGGAATACGCGAAAATTTTGATTTACAATTTACGTTAGAAGATTTTGGCCAAAATACTAGAAGCGCAACGTCTAAAGCTGAAGCTGCTGCTTATGTAGAGTTAAAAATTGAAAATGGTCAAAGATCTATTTTTGGATGCGGTATTAATACTAGCATAACTCTAGCACCAATACTCGCAGTAATAAGTGCTTTAAATAAGTTTAAAGATTAAATTTCAATTATGAAAAATGAAAATATATTTCTTAATAACAGAGCTGTTTTAAAAATTTCAGGTCCTAATTATTTAACTTTTTTAAACAATATTTTAACCTCTGATATTACTAAAATTAAATCAAAAGAAGTAGCGCCTAGTGCATTATTATCTCCACAAGGTCGTATTTTATTTGATATTTTAATTAGCTTAGGTCCTATAAAAAAGATAAATGATTTAGGTTATATTTTAATTGAATGTGAAGTTAGTCAAGCAGACGATTTATTTAAGAAAATTACTATTTATAACTTAAGAAAAGAAGTTGTAATTGAAAAAACTAAATATAAAGTATTTGTAACAAAAGATCCTAAAGATAACGTCCATTCTTTGATTGATAAGAGATTTTTTGAAATAAGCATAGGTAGATTTTATAAAGATATAGAAATTGAAGATATAGATTTAGAATCTAATGAAACTTCTATTAAGGATATAAATTGGTATAATTCATTAAGGTATATAAATTGTATTCCTGAGGGACCAAAAGAAATTATACCTAATGTTTCACTCCCTTTAGAAATTAACCTAGATTTATTAGGTGGCATTAGTTTTGAAAAAGGTTGTTTTATAGGCCAAGAAGTAAACGCAAGAGTAAAGTGGAAAGGATTAGTTAAAAAAAAATATGTGCCTATAATTATGGAAAACAAAGATTTATCAATTACAAATTACAATATAGATAATGAGAATAAAATTTTTTTAAAAGATATTGAAATTGGTAAAATTATGTCACTCGCATACGATAAAATTATTAATAAGTATTTTGGAATAGCTATTATAAAATTAGTTCATCTATATAATTTTGAGGAAAACTCTGATTTGGAATGTTATCATGAGGAATCGAAGATTAAAATTAAATTTCCTCAATACTTATTACCGCTCCCAAAAAAATCATAAATTTCTTAGATTGACAAAGTTAAGGTTTCAAATTAATCAATATTTCATTTACCTAATCAAAATTATTCTTACTCAAAACATAGTTTATGTTATTGTATAGATGTTATTTTTTGTGTTAAAATTTTACTAAATTAATTGGAGTCATATAAAATGTCATCACTTCTAATGCCTAAAGCAACAGCTGTATGGTTAATAGACAATACAGCCTTAACATTTGAACAAATTGCAGAATTTTGTGGCCTACACTTACTTGAGGTTCAGGCAATTGCTGATGGCGACGTAAGTCAAGGTATATTAGGATTTGATCCAGTTTTGAATGGACAATTGACCCAAGAAAACATTGATGAATGTTGTAATGACAGTAGTCTGTTTTTAACAAAATCTTCTTCGTCATTGCCAGATACAAATGCCAAATCCAAAGGACCCAAGTATATACCGCTAGCAAGAAGAGGTGACAAACCAGACGCAATTGCATGGATAGTAAAAAATCATCCCGAGGTAAAAAATAGTCAAATTTCAAAACTCATTGGCACAACAAAAGATACAATTGAAAAAATCAGAACAAGAAGCCATTGGAATATTTCAAATATAACTGCTAAACATCCTGTATTATTAACTCTTTGCTCGCAAGAGGATTTAGAAAATGCAATCATAAAAGCAGGTGGTAAAATAGAGACTGACGAAGATAACAGTTTTTCAACTAGTAACTAGAAAAAAATTTTAGTTATAATGTGAATTAGAATTTACTATGTATACAATATATTTATTTAGAGACTAATTATGGATAATGAAAATATCATCCCACTGGTAGCTTTAATTATGGGAAGCCAAAGTGATTGGGAAACAATGAAGTTTTCGGAAGACACATTATTAACACTTAAAATACCATTTATTACAAAAATTATTTCAGCACATAGAACTCCAGAAAGAATGTATAAGTTTGCTAGTGAATCTGAAAATAATAAAATTCAAATTATTATTGCAGGTGCCGGTGGTGCTGCTCACCTACCTGGTATGGTTGCTTCACACACAAACGTTCCAGTCATAGGAGTTCCTATTGAATCTTCATCTCTAAAAGGTATGGATAGTTTACTTTCAATAGTTCAAATGCCTGGAGGAGTTCCTGTCGCTACCATGTCTATAGGAAAGGCAGGAGCAATTAATGCAGCTATTTATGCGGCTAAAATACTGAGTTTATCAAATGTTACTATTAAAAATACATTAAACGAATGGATTTTAACGCAAACAAATAACGTTCCCATTACACCTAATAAAAATAATGATTAACAAAAACCTACCTATATTACCAAATGAGAAAAATGTTATAGGCATCCTTGGAGGAGGACAACTAGGTAAACTAATAGCTCTATCTGCTTCCAAATCTGGATACAAAACCCATTTATATTGTCCTAGAGGTGATAACCCTGCTGAGATGGTTGTTGATAAGGTTACTAATGGAGAATGGAATGACTTTGAAAAGTTAGTTCAATTTTCAGAAGATGTTGCTTGTGCAACTTCTGAATTTGAAAATATTCCTTCTAAAACATTAGAACTTCTATCTGGAAATACAAATGTAATACCCAGTAATGTTGTTTTTAGATGCGCTCAAATAAGATCAAAAGAAAAAGAAATGGCTTTGAAGTCAGGGTTTAATACGCCTAAGTGGTTTCTTATTAAAAACACAGACGATTTGATAACAGCAACTCAATCTCTTAGTAATAATGCCATTTTAAAAACTAATACATTTGGATATGATGGAAAAGGGCAGTTTAGAATTAATAACAACAGTAATCTATTTGAAATATGGGAAAAACTAGGAGCAGTTGAATGTGTATTAGAAGAGCTATTAGATTTTAAAAGAGAGATTTCTATTATGTATTTTAAAAGCACCGATAATACTGATGGTTTTTTCCCTCTTTCAGAAAATTTTCATGAAAATGGTATTTTAAAGAAGACCATTGCACCAGCCATTCTAAATGATGCCATTAAAGATGAGCTAAAACTTAAAACAAAAAAGTTGTCTGAGAACCTTAATTTCTATGGTATCATTGCCATTGAGTTATTTGAACTTGTTGATGGAAGAATTATTTTTAATGAGATAGCACCTCGGCCTCATAACTCGTTCCATTGGACCCTAGATGGCTGTGAGAACAGTCAATTTGATATTTTAATAAGAACTATTTGTGGATTGCCTGTTAAAGACGTCAAGTGTAATACAAAGTGGGAAATGAAAAATATAATAGGCGATGACGCAAATAATTTAAATGAAATATACAGCAATCAAAATTATCTGTTAAATTTATATGGTAAAAAAAATATTAAAGCTGGAAGAAAAATGGGACATTATAACAGACAAATTATTTAATTTCTGGTTTGCAAAAACCAAACGGAACATCTTGATAAACTTCATTTATAAAATTTGTAAATAATAAAAAGGCATATGGACGCCATCTATTTATTGGATCTTTTGTAGTGTCATCATTAGGAAAATAATTTACTGGAACTGACATATCAATATTTGCAGATTTGTCTCTTACAAACTCATCCTTTAAAGTTACTGCGTCATATTCTAAATGGTTAAATATAAATAAATCCTTCGTTTGTGGACACCTAACCATGCCAACACCAGATTCTTTTGAAAAGGCTAAAATCTCTAGACCTGCTTTTAAAATTTCACTTTCCTTATTTTCAGTAAAACGAGAAACAGGCATTGGGAACCTATCAATAAAACCATGCATTAACCTATAATTTTTTTCTTGATTCAAATTATGATCATACACTCCAAATAATTTATTTTTAATTGAATGTTTTTCAATATTATGAAGAACTTTCAATAAAGCTTGTGCTCCCCAACATATTCCTATTTTTCTAAAAACGTTTGTTGAAGACCATGCAATAATTTTTTTTAATTCATCCCAATATTTTACTTGTTCAAAAGGAATAGTCTCAACTGGGGCTCCAGTAATTATTAAGACATCATAGAAATTATGTTTAATTTCATCGAGGTTTTTATAAAATGCTAAGAGATGATCTTTCTCGGTATTTTTGGGAGAATAAGTCTCTGTAGTCATAAGAGTTAATTCAATTTGCAAAGGAGATGCTCCAAGAATTCTTGCAAATTGAACCTCTGTTTGAAGCTTATGAGGCATCAAATTTAATAATAAAAATTTTAATGGTCTGATATCTTGTTTTGCTGCGCTACTACTATCTATAACGTCCACAGATTCTTTTAGAAGAGCTTCTCTTGCAGGCAAACTATCATGAATTTTTATTGGCATATTGTGTTATCGCTTTAAATCAAAATGGTTAACTGAAAGGTGAATTTTTCATTTGGTTTAATTTTTTAATAAAGTCAAACACTGATTTAATATTGATATTATCTTTGGTGTTTTTTAAATTAGAAGAAAAACTTTTAAACTTATTAAAAGGTTTTTTAAATTTAGAAATTTTAGAAATATCATTTAGCCTTCGATCTAAAAATTGCTCTGTGTTTTTATTGTCAATAGATTCATCATTTAACCAAAAAAATAGTGTTGAACTATAAACAGCAGCCAAGGATATTCTTTTAGTATAAAATGAAAAATCAGTAGCATTATCGCCTGAGATTCTCCAAATAGAATTGCAGGTTCTATATAGCATTTTAATTGATTTTTTAGAGTTATTTGGAAGTGTTGTTATTGATAACGATGATCTAATAGCTTCTTTATATTTGTGGCATAAAGAAAATCTTATTAGAATTAACTTTTTAATCTTTTCAGGTATTCTTTGTGGCTTATTTTCTATGTCGTTATAATTATTCTTAACTTCAATATCAATTATCTCAGAAAAGACTTCAATAAAATCAATGGCACCGTTATGAAATAAATTCTTATATATATTTATTCGTTTATTTTCAGTTTGGGTCTTCTCAAATCCAATATCAACAGCCCCATTTTCCATAGCAGTCCATGTCCATCCATCAAATGGAACGTGAGGCAGCATAGCTCTGACTAATTCAAACTTAATCTCTGTATTATCTATTATATTATTAATCACAATGCTTACCATTAAGTTTACTAGATTAATAATTAAATGATCTTTATAATTAATTCAATTAAATATGAAATAAAACAATTTTAAGTACTAAAAAACTTGCAATTGAGTAATGTTATGTGTTATTTCGCTATTTCAGTTATTATAAATTAAATTGGGTTATATATATGTATGTGTCTGTTCGTGACAATAATGTCGATCAAGCTCTAAGAGTATTAAAAAAGAAAATGCAAAGAGAAGGCATGTTTAGAGAAATGAAAAATAGAAGAGCTTACGAAAAGCCTTCTGAGAGAAGAGCAAGAGAGATGGCCGAAAGTACTAGAAGAGTTAGAAAGTTGATGAGGAAAAGGTTAGAAAGAGAAGGTTATTAAACTTACTTTTGTTAATATTTTATGTAAAACCGCAAATTTTGCGGTTTTTTTTTGTAAAACTTTAATAATATTGAGTTTTTTGATATTAATTCATAATTAAGATTTATGTAAGGAGTCATTCTATATGAAAATTGGTAGCCCAAAAGAAATATTTAAAGGTGAAAACCGAGTCGCAATGACACCTGATAGCGCAAAACATCTTCAAAAATTAGGTTATGAGTGCATAATAGAATCTGGCGCAGGCAATAATTCTAATTTTTCAGATAAAGATTATAAAGAAGCTGGTGTTAAAATAGCTAAAACTAAAGAACAATTATGGAAAGAATCAGACATAATTTTAAAAGTTAGAGCTCCTGAAAAATCAGAATTTTCAAAAATTAAATTAGGTCAACATATTATAAGTTTTATTTGGCCAGGACAAAACAAAGCACTTCTTGATAGCCTGAAAAAGAAAAAAGTTACAGTACAGGCTATGGACATGATCCCTAGGATTAGTAGAGCACAAAAAATGGATGCTCTGTCTTCTATGGCTAATATCGCTGGATATCGAGCCGTTATAGAGGCTGGAAACCAGTTTGGTAGATTTTTTACTGGTCAAATCACAGCTGCAGGTAAAGTTCCACCTGCTAAAGTACTTGTGATTGGTGCAGGAGTAGCTGGATTAGCGGCTATAGGTACCGCACAATCAATGGGAGCTATTGTTAGAGCTTTTGACGTGAGACCAGAAGTTGCGGAGCAAATAGAATCAATGGGTGCTGAATTTCTCATGCTTGATTTTGACTCAGACGGCACTGGTGAAGGTGGATATGCAAAACCTGCTTCAAAAGAATTTATCAAAAAAGAAATGGAACTTTTTAGAGCTCAAGCTCCTGAAATTGATATTGTTATTACAACAGCATTAATTCCAGGTATGCCTGCACCGAAACTTTGGCCAGCTGAAATGGTAGGCCTAATGAAACCTGGTTCAGTAATTGTTGACTTAGCCGCAGAACAAGGTGGAAACTGCGACGTTACAATCCCCGATAAAATGATAGAGACAAAAAATAAAGTTAAAGTAATAGGATATACTGACTTACCAAGTAGAATGGCAACGCAATCTTCTAATTTATATTCAACAAATACCCGACATATGATAGATGACCTAACTCCTGAGAAAAATGGTGTGCCTTATGTCAATATGGAAGACGATGTAATAAGGGGAGCCACAGTCCTACATAATGGAGAAATAACTTTCCCGCCGCCAAAGCCCAAAATCGTAGCTATAGCAAAGCACACAAATGAAAAAGTTAAAGAAAAAACACCTGAAGAAATTAGTAAAGAAAAAATTGAAGCTGAAAAGAAATCAGGCCGGTTACAAGCCTTCTTCTTATAATTGGGGCTTGCCTAACTTGGTATATAGGAATGTACGCACCAGCCGAATTTATGCAGCATTTTATTGTTTTTATATTATCATGTTTTGTTGGTTATCAAGTAATATGGAACGTAGCACACTCACTTCATACTCCGCTCATGGCAGTAACTAACGCTATTTCAAGTATAATTATACTTGGAGCTTTATTACAAATGAAAACTGACAATGATATTGTCAGCATTTTGGCATTAATTTCTATCTTTATTGCAACTATAAATATTGTTGGTGGGTTTATGGTTACAAAAAGAATGTTAGCAATGTTTCAAAGAAGTTAAATAAAGGATTATAGAATGACCATAGGAATATTAACTGCTTCATATATCACTTCTAGTGTACTTTTTATCCTAGCTTTAGGGGGTTTAAGTAATCAAGAAAAAGCAAAACGAGCAGTATGGTATGGTATATTTGGAATGGCTATTGCCGTTGCGGCCACAATTTTTGGTAATCAGGTATTTCTAACTGAATGGTTAGATTGGCTTATTGGAGCAATAGTAATTGGCTCCGCTATTGGAGTTATAGTTGCAAAAAAAGTTCAGATGACAGGCATGCCACAGCTTGTTGCAGCACTTCACTCATTTGTTGGATTAGCAGCTGTGTTTATTGGAATTAACTCAGCTCTACTACCACATTCTGATTTTTCAAGCACGAACTAACAATACATAATGTTGAGGTTTTCTTAGGAGTGTTTATTGGAGCAATAACCTTTACTGGATCTATTATAGCTTTTGGGAAATTATCTGAGCTAATTACAGGAAAAGCTCTGATATTACCTGCCAGGCATGCTTTAAATATAATTATGTTATTAGCGTGTTTAACGCTTGGATACATGTTTCTTGACCATGCTGGTAACTGGACACTTAATATGCATGACAATAATTGCTTTTATAATTGGAGCTCATTTAGTATTAGCTATTGGAGGCGCTGACATGCCTGTTGTAGTTTCAATGCTCAACTCTTATTCTGGATGGGCAGCTGCAGCTACAGGCTTTATGCTTGGTAATGATCTTTTAATAGTAACAGGAGCACTTGTAGGATCTTCTGGTGCAATTCTTTCATATATTATGTGTAAAGCTATGAATAGAAATTTTCTTTCTGTTATTCTTGGTGGATGGGGAGATACAACTGGACCTGCTATGGATATTGATGGTGAAATGATACCAATAGACATTGAATCTGTTGCATCTGCTTTAAATGATGCTAACAGAATAGTTATTGTCCCTGGATATGGAATGGCTGTAGCACAGGCTCAAAGTGCCGTTTCCGAGTTAACGTCTAGACTGAGAGCAAAGAAAAAAGAGGTTAGGTTTGGAATACATCCAGTTGCTGGACGACTTCCTGGTCATATGAACGTTTTACTAGCCGAAGCTAAAGTTCCATATGACATTGTCCTTGAAATGGATGAAATTAACTCTGACTTTCCTGACATTGATGTTGTAATGATACTTGGTGCAAATGATATTGTGAACCCTGCTGCCCAAGAAGATCCCAATAGCCCTATAGCAGGAATGCCTGTACTAGAAGTTTGGAAAGCTAAACAAGTTTTTATTTCAAAGAGAGGTCAAGGAAGAGGCTATTCAGGAATTGAAAATCCACTATTCTTTAAAGAGAATTCAAGAATGGTTTATGGGGACGCAAAAAAATCGTTAGATTCCATATTGCAAAGTATAAGCTAGTTTTTAATGTTGATGTGTTAAGCCTGATTTCTTTATAGCCCCTTGTTGTTTTTTTAGTAATTCCTCTTCACTAAAATCGCCCACCAAGTCATTAAAAATTCTATACCAATTTACTTCAGCTTTCAGATGCATAAAAACAGAACCTAATCCTACAGCTGCCCTATCCATTAAGACAAATTCTCTGGGTGGCTTAACACCACCTATTTTTTTTAACTCTTCGTGTACTTTTTCTGCAGTTTCTCTTCCATATTGTCCTGAAGCGCTAGGATTAATTAACCTAACCTTATCTTCTAATAGTGGTTGGTAAATAAAATTAGCCCATATATTTAATACACTTATTAATTCTTTTGAGGGATTTTCAAATCCCCATCTTTTATAAGCATTTACTGCTTGTTCTTCATTTCCATCTCTAAGCGCTTTATATAATTCTATTACACCAGTCACAAAATCAGGCCTAAAAATTCTTATACATCCAAAATCCATTAAGTTTATTCCACCATCAGGTCGAATAGAGTAATTACCTAAATGAGGATCTCCGTGAATTACTCCAAATTTGTAAAAGGGTACATACCAGGCTTTAAACATATTCATTGCAACCTGATTTCTAATTTCTATATCAGAGTTTTCAGCAATAAATTGCATAATTTTTAAACCATCAATTCTAGTCATTGTGAGAAGTCTGTTTGTAGACAAGCTTTCTATTGGTTTAGGCAAAGTAATCTCATTATAATCAGACAACATATGTCTATAAAGATTCATATTTTGTATTTCATGAGAATAATCTAACTCTTCTTTTAAACGATCGGATAATTCTTCATGAATAGACTGTGTTGAAATAGCACTGTCATACTTTTCATATAATGAAAAAATTAACTTAAGTTGTTTTAAGTCAGCTTGAACAGCTGATCCCATATCTGGGTATTGTAATTTACAAGCTAATTTCTGACCTTGATTATCTTCGGCAAAATGAACCTGCCCTAGAGAAGCTGCAGCAGAAGCATTTTTACTAAAATCCTTGAAATGATTTAACCAATTTTCTCCTAGTTCAGCCTTCATTCTTCTTTTTACAAAAAGCCAACCCATTGAAGGGGCATCTGCTTGAAGGTGAGATAATTCATTTACATATTCTTTGGGAATAGCATCTGGTATTGTTGCTAAAATTTGAGCAACTTTCATTAGTGGTCCCTTTAATCCGCCTAGGGCAGCTCTTAAATCAGCAGCATGTTGTTCTCTATTTATTTTTATGCCTAAGTATTTTTCTCCTGCTAATCTAGCAGCTAGACCGCCCATAGCAGACGTAACTTTTGCATATCTCTTTAATCTTCCACCAGTCATTGAAGAGCTTAGTTCATCATTCATATTATATTTATCTTTCATAAAACAGATAACCCAATCATAAATTCATTTGTGCTTAAATACTCTCTAATTCATCCATTAGACCAGAAATCATTGATACGCCTTTATCCCAAAAACTTTTATCATAAGCACTCAAACCAAATGGTTTTAATAATTCATTATGGCTTTTGGTACCACCAGCTGACAACATTTCAATATATTTTTTAGCAAATATATCTTTGTCACTTTTTTGATATGAATACCAAAGAGCGTTAACCAAACTATCTCCAAATGCATATGCATAGACATAAAATGGAGTGTGAACAAAATGTGGTATATATCCCCACAAAACTCTATAATCTTCAGTAAGGTTAATATTAGGCCCTACCGCGTGGGATTGAGTTTCCATCCAAATATCACCAATTTCATTTGGCGTTAATTCAGATTTTATTCTTGCTTCATGAAATTTAACTTCAAACTGATGAAAGCCAATTTGTCTTACAACAGTATTTAACATATCCTCAATTTTCCCAGCTAAAAGCTGTTTTTTTAATTGAATATGACTTTCATCTAAAAGTTTTCTAAAAACAAGCATCTCCCCAAAAACTGAAGCTGTCTCTGCAAGAGTTAATGGAGTATCAGCCATTAACAATCCATTCTTTGCTGCTAAAATTTGATGTACTCCATGACCTAATTCATGAGCTAAAGTCATAACATCTCTTATTTTACCTTGATAATTTACTAATACATATGGATGTAATGAAGGTACTGAGGGATGAGCAAACGCTCCAGATGCTTTTCCTTTTCTAACGCTAGCATCAATCCAATCATTCTCAAAAAACAAACTTGCTAGCTTTGAAATCTCAGGATGAAAAGAGGCAAATGAATCTAGAACAATATCTTTGGCTTCTGACCATTTTATTAATTTATCTGTTGTTTGAGGTAATGGAGCATTTCTATCCCACCAATCAAGTTTAGTTTTACCAAATTGTTTAGCTTTCCATTTATAATATCTATGGGTCAATTTAGGCATGGCGTTATTAACAGTAGTAACCAGCGTATTAACAACTTCATCTTCTACATCGTTATCTAAATTTCTTGAAGATACAATACCTTTAAAGCCCCTCTTATTATCTTCAATATACCTATCTCTAGAAATGACATTTAATATCATTCCCAATATACGTTTATTATTTTCAAGAACTTCTGACAATGATTTACCCGCTAACTTTCTATTTTCTGGATTCGGGTCTGATAATAAATTTAAAATCTCAGCTTCACTTAACATTTCTTTTTTGAAAGGAAAACGTAATGCCGCAGATGTCTCATCAAAAAGTCTTACCCATGCCGACCTTCCTGTGGCTGATTTTTCAATTAATATTTGCTTCAACTAAAGGATCTAGAAGGTAAGCATTTTTCTTTCTTAGAATAGCTAAGGTATGGCAGCCATTTACTTGTAGTTGGTACCTTTTGTCCATTCACTAACTGTTTTATCATCTAACTTTGACAACTCTAAAGTAAAAAATACTAGTAAAGATGATATCTCAGTAAGCTTATCTGAAACAGAAGCATTATATCTTGAAATTTCTGGATCTTCCATATTAGTTGCAAAAATCAAGTTACTATGAGTACCAATTTTATAAATTTTTTCACTAATATTTTGGTATGTTTCAATACAAACTAAAAAATCTGAGGCATTTAAATCTTTTATTTTCCCTTTCCATTAGTTGAAAAATCTTCTGATAGCTCTTTTATTTTTTTAATATCAATTTCAATATTTGGGTCGTCTATATCTTTATAAATTTCTGAAAGATCCCAAGTTGGTAATTCTATGTCCATTGTCTTAATTTTAATTTCATCCATTAGATTTATAAACCTTTGTTACTTTTTATGTTAAAAATTGTAATATATTTTTAATAATTTCTTTAGGTTTTTCTTCGGCCAAATAATGTCCAGTATCAATCGCATTACCTTTTACTTCTTGATTGCAGTAATTTTGCCAAATTGACAAAGGATCATACCATTGGTCTATTTTTCCTTTTTTACCCCATAAAACTAAAACTGGCATTTTAAGTTTAATATTATTTTCTCTACTTGTTTTATCATGAATTAAATCAATAGTTGCAGCAGCCCTGTAATCCTCACAAATAGCATTAATAGTTTCTGGATTTTTAATACAATCAAGGTAATCCTTCAAAGCCAATGGAGAAAAAAAATCTTTATCTTTTTTTTCTCTAGAAGTATGTGCAAAAAACCATTCCTCTGGAGCCTTATTAATAACTGACTCTGGAATTGGACTTCTTTGAGCTAACCAGAACCAGTGATAGTATCCCATCGCAAAATCCATGTTAGTTCTTTCAAAGTGTTCTATAGTTGGGACTATATCTAACAAAATCATTTTTATTACTTTGTTGGGAAAATCTAATGCCAAACGATGAGCAATTCGGGCACCTCTATCGTGAGCTACAACATAAAAAGTATCATAACCAAGGTTTGTCATAAACTCTGACATATCAGCCGCCATTTGTACTTTTGAATGTCCTTCATGATTATGTGATAATATAGGTTTAAAAGATTTACCATATCCTGGAATATCTGGACAAATAACTGTATAATTATTTACTAATTCTGGAGATACTTTATGCCACATTACATGAGTTTGAGGGTTGCCATGGAGCATTAATAATGGAGGACCACTACCTGCTTTTCTATATCTAATTGAGCCTTTTTTAATTTTTAAAAAAGATATTTTAAAATCTAAAAAAAAGTTCATGTTATTTATCCTATTGTCTGATTATTTACAAATTGTGTAAGTGCACAATCTTATCGGAACACTGCTTGATAAGATATAATAACAAAAAAAAATATACAATCGGATATGATAACGTTTATACTTTCAGAGTAATTTATCGATTTTAAACTAGACTAACCAAGAAAAAATAAAGCGTTACTTAATCATTAAACAAGAAAACTTTTTTATAAGGTTTATGTATATTTTTAAAAAATTTTTTCTATTCAATAATGGTGACCTCGACAGGACTCGAACCTGTTACCTCAAGATTAGGAATCTTGCGCTCTATCCTGATGAGCTACGAGGCCACTCATCATATTTAATATCATATAAATCTCTATTATCAACAGTTAGATTATTCGAAATAATTGTGATGACTTAATAACAAAAATTTATATTATAAATATTAAACTACTTAGGAATGAAATAAATGAGCATTGATTTAGAACTTAAAGATAAAGTGGCTGTTGTAACTGGTGCAGGTGGGGGCATTGGTCGAGAAATAGCATTAGCACTAGCTGCAGAAGGAGCGTCTATAGTTGTAAATGATATAGGAGTATCTTTGACGGGTGAAGGTGGTTCAAATTCTCCAGCTGAAGAGACTTCCGGATTAATTACTCAAAAAGGAGGCAAAGCAGTTATTAGCAACGAAAGTGTTTCTACTTGGGATAGTGCTCAATTAATTATTAAAAAGGCAATAGATACATTTGGAAAGATTGACATTGTTATTAACAATGCAGGTATTTTAAGAGATACAATTTTTCATAAAATGGAACCATCTGACTGGGAAAGCGTTATTAACGTACATTTAAATGGTGGTTTTTACGTTAGCCGTGCTGCTGCTCCTTATTTCCGTGAACAAAATTCAGGATCATATGTTCATATGACTAGTACATCTGGTTTAATTGGTAATTTTGGCCAAGCCAATTATTCAGCTGCTAAACTAGGTATTGCCGGCTTATCAAAATCTATTGCATTAGATATGAGTAGATTTAATGTTAGATCAAATTGCATTGCTCCATTTGCTTGGAGCAGAATGACAAACTCAATTCCTTCAACTACAGAAGCTGAAAAAGAGAGAGTTGAACGACTAAAAAAAATGACTCCTGAAACTAATGCTCCTTTAGCTGTTTTCTTAGCGTCGGCAGCAGCAAAAGAAGTTAGTGGGCAAATATTTAGTGCAAGATTAAATGAGCTTTTTATATATAATCAAAACAGACCTATAAAAAGCGTGCATTCTGATACAGGCTGGACCCCTCATGAGATAGCTGAGAGGGCTTACCCGTCACTTAAAAGTTCAATGACACCTAATGAAAGAAGTGGTGATGTTTTTAGTTGGGACCCAATTTAAAAGACTCGAAAAGATCAATAATCTCTTCCATGGTTTCTAAAGTATAATCTGCACCTAAAGAATTTATATCTACGTGTGTATATCCTCCATTAACAGCAATAGACTTAATATTTGCAGATTTAGCTGCATCTACGTCATTAGAAGTGTCACCTACCATAAAAAAAGAGCTCTTTGTGGAATTAAATTTATTAATTGTTAATTGAATCATGTCTGGTTTTGGTTTCAACGGAATATTATCTTGCGCTCCAATGATAACGTCAAAAAATTTATCTAAACTCATTTGTTTAATTAATTTTTCAGTTACAAATTGTCTTTTATTAGTACATATCCCCATAGGAATTTTTTGGTTATAAAAGTAATCTAGAGCGTTCATTACGCCAGGCATTAAAGTACTGTATTTATAAGGCTCTTCAGAATAATTCTGTCTGTAACTGTTAAATACGGTTTCATACAAATTCTTATTACCACCACAATAATCAACAACTTTTTTTGATAAAGACAACATACCTTCTCCTACAAAAGTTTGTAGCTTTTCTTCAGATATATTTTCTAAACTATATTCAGTTAAAGTTTTATTTATTGCATTATGCATATCTGGAATTGAATGAACCAAAGTTCCATCTAAATCAAAAATTATATTAAAATTGAAACATTCCATAATTTATATTTTACAACGAAGTGATGCAATATTTTGTTGATAACTTTTAAAATCTGATCCAGAAAATATAGCCGACCCAGCAACTAGAACATTCGCTCCAGCTTTAATTACCTGAGGCGCTATATTATTATTTACACCTCCGTCAACTTGAATGTTTATAGGTTTACTTGAAATTAATTCTTTAACAGCTGTAATTTTATCTATTGAAGAATTGATAAATGATTGCCCCCCAAATCCAGGGTTCACACTCATAACAAGTATTAAATCAAGTTTTTCTAATAAGAACTCTAATCCAGAAAGAGATGTCCCTGGATTGACCGAAACACCTGCTTTACATCCTAAGTCCCTTATTCTAGTTAAAGTTCTATCAAGATGCGGCGTAACTTCCTTATGGACAGTAATCATATCAACACCAGCGGCCACATATTCTTCCAACAAGTCATCAGGGTTAGTAACCATCAAATGGGCATCAAATGGTTTTTTGGAGATATTCCTTATTGATTTAATGATTGGAGGACCAAACGTAAGATTTGGTACAAAATGACCATCCATTACATCCAAATGTATCCAATCAGCACCAGCCTCATCAATTAATTTAACATCATTTGCCAATGAACCAAAGTTGGCAGATAATATTGAAGGCGCAATAAGAACTTCTTTCATTTAATTCATTTCCTTCAAACCTAGAATAATAACAACAAATTAAATTGTTTTGCTCATAGCCACAGCTGTATCTGACATCCTATTGGAAAAACCCCACTCATTATCGTACCAGCTTAAAACTCTTACAAATGAGCCATCCATTACCTTTGTTTGATCCATATGAAAAATTGATGATCGTGAGTCATGGTTGAAATCACTCGATACAAGAGGTTCATCAGTATATCCAAGAATGTTTTTAAGTTCATTATTAGAAGCTTTTTTAATAAGATTATTAATCTCTTCTACCGAGGTAGATTTCCCAGCGTTAAATTTAAAATCGACAACAGATACGTTTTGAGTTGGCACTCTCATTGAAACACCATCCAACTTTCCATTTAAATCTGGTAGAACTAAACCTACTGCTTTTGCTGCGCCAGTTGATGTTGGTATCATATTACCTGCGGCGGCTCTTGCTCTATACATATCGGAATGCATTGTATCCAAGGTCGGTTGATCACCTGTATAAGAATGAATTGTAGTCATAAACCCTTGAGATATACCTACACCCTGATTAATAACCATCGCAATTGGAGCTAGACAGTTTGTTGTACAAGAAGCATTTGATACTACTAAGTGATCTTTAGTTAATTTATTATGATTTACACCATAGACAACAGTCAAATCAGCTCCACTTGCTGGCGCTGAAACTAAAACTCGTTTTGCACCAGCTTCTAAATGCAGTGAAGCTTTTTCACGGCTCGCAAAAATCCCAGTACACTCCATAGCAATATCAACATCAAGTTCTTTCCATGGAAGATCTTTTGGATCTCTGATAGATGTTACTTTTATTGATCCTTTACCTACATCGATATTATCACCATTAACTTTGACATCTGCAGGGAACCTACCATGCACAGTATCGTACCTCAATAAATGTGCATTAGTCTCTACAGGGCCCAAATCATTAATTCCAACTACTTTAATATCGTCTCTACCTGATTCGATTATAGCTCTTAAAATATTTCTTCCAATTCTGCCAAAACCATTAATAGAAACTCTAACTGACATTTTATTTCCTCTCAAAAAAATATAATTACTTATTATTACTCAATACTGATATGGCTGGCAACTCTATACCTTCTAACCACTCAAGAAAAGCGCCACCAGCTGATGAAATATATGTAAATGTATCTCCAACACCAGCTTTATTTAAAGCAGACGATGTATCACCTCCACCTGCCACAGTAACTAATTTATTACTGGTAGTTAAACTTGACGCTGTTTTAGCTAATGAAAAAGTACCTTCTCCAAAAGGTTCTAATTCAAAAGCTCCAAGTGGGCCATTCCATAATAAGGTCTTAATATTGTGAAAAATGAAGCCTATTTTTTGGATTGTCTTTGGACCAACGTCAAGTGCCATCATGTCTAAAGGTATCATATCCGATGATACTATTTTAGTATTTCCATTTGCTTCAAAAGATTTTGATACAACTACATCAATAGGAAGTATTATTTCACAATTTAATTTTTTACTTTTGTTTAAAATTGATTTCGCAACAGACACAGAGTCTTTTTCAAAAAGGCTTTTTCCAACATCCAAGCCTTGAGCAACTAGAAAAGTATTCGCCATCGCACCGCCAATTATTAAATAATCCATCTTAGTTATTAGATATTGAATAATATTTATTTTTGTAGAGATTTTAGCACCACCAACCAATGCCGCCACCGGCTTGATTGGAGAACTTAAAACAGATGTAAGAGCTTCCATTTCTTGGTCTAGCAGCACACCTGAATATGCAGGTAGAAAATTTGTAATTGCATGTAAACTTGCATGAGCTCTATGAGAACATGAAAAAGCATCATTTACAAACATATCACAACCTTCAGATAATTTTTTTGCAAAGCTAAGGTCATTTTTAGTTTCTTCTTCATGAAAACGAACATTTTCAAGTAAAAGAATTTCACCTGCTTTTAAAATCATTTTTATATCCAAAACCTCTTGACCCACACAAGAGTTGCTGAAGTGAATATTTGTTTCTAAAATTTTTGATAAAATTTCTACTAAAGGCTTTAAAGTGAATTCTTTATTATATTTTCCCTTTGGTCTACCTAGATGACTACATATGACTATCTTTGCGCCAGATGATTTCAAAAAGTTGATAGTTGGTATCAATCTTTCAACACGTGTATGATCTAAAACCTTTCCATTAAACATAGGTATATTTAGATCAGCTCTTATAAACACTATTTTATCATGAACATTTTCATTAATTATGCTTTTAATTAAAGAGGTCATCTTTATAATTTTCTTAATCAGAGTTTGGTTTTTATTATTTAATTATTGATATTGCTTGTTTTACTATAGCTTCTGAGTTAATTCCAAAATGTTTGTAGAGTTGATCTGCTGGACCAGAAGCTCCAAAGCTTTTCATACCAATAAAAACACCATTATCACCTATATATTTACTCCATCCCATATCACACGCCGCTTCAATAGCTATTCTTGGAGAATTCCCTAAAACATCTTTTCTGTATGATTCATCCTGTTTATCAAACAGTTCCCAACAGGGTAAAGATACAACTGCAGCTTTAATGCCTTCAGCATTTAAGAGGTCAGACGCTTCCATTGCAATTTCAACTTCAGAACCAGTTGCAATTAGAGTTAAATCTCGTTTTGACGAAATATCATTTAAAATGTAACCACCTTTTGAAACTTTATTATCTGAAGATTTTTCAGATCGAAAAGCTTTTAGACCTTGCCTTGATAGCGCTAAGACAGTGGGTCCATTTGTTTTAAGAGCTGTATCCCAAGCTTCTGCCGTTTCAACAATATCTGCAGGTCTTATTAGATTTAAGTTTGGAGTTGCACGTAAAATCGCTAAATGTTCTACGGGTTGATGAGTTGGTCCATCTTCTCCTAACCCAATTGAATCATGCGTCAATACATAAATTACTCTTTGAGACATTAATGCCGAGAGTCGTATAGATGCTCTCATGTAATCACTAAACACAAGAAAAGTTCCACCATAGGGAATAAAACCTTTATGAAGAGAAATACCATTCATGATAGATCCCATGGCATGCTCTCTAATACCATAATGAATATAATTTCCTGAAGATTTACCAGGAAGAACCGTTTTCATTTCACTTGTTTTAGTTAGATTTGATCCAGTTAGATCAGCAGACCCACCAAGTGTATTTGGAATAATTTTATTAATTAATTCGAGAGTTTTTTGACTAGATTGTCTAGTAGCTAATTTAGGTTTTTCTTGTTTCATTTGCTTTATAAATGAATTCATTTTTCTTTCATAGGATTGTGAAATTTCACTATCTATAAACAATCTAAATCTTTTCTTTTTTGAACTTTGTTCGTATCTATTTTCCCATTCCTCAAAAATCTTCTGTGATCTTTCGGCAGTTTTCTTCCATAATTCAAGTATGTCTTCAGGAATTTCAAAAGGTTTATTAGACCAACCTAAAGCTTTTCTTGTAGCCACTATTTCGTCTGCTCCCAATGGTGCACCATGTGTTTTTGACGTTCCACCTAAGTTTGGAGCTCCAAATCCAATTGTAGTTTTACAGGCAATTATTGATGGTTTTCTTGATTTTTTGCTGTTAATAATTGCTTCTTCAATTTCATCATGATCATGACCATCAATAGTTTGAGTATGCCATCCAGCTGCCTTAAATCTTGAGATTTGGTTTGCAGAGTTTGATAAACCTGTGGATCCGTCTATAGAAATTTTATTATCATCCCATAGCACAATTAATTTTGATAATTTTAAATGACCAGAAAATTCTATAGCTTCGTGACTAATTCCTTCTTGAAGACAACCATCACCAGCAATCACATATGTATAATGATCAACTAAATTAGAACCAAACCTAGAAGATAATAATTTTTCAGCTAAAGCCATACCAACGGCAGTTGCTAAACCTTGTCCTAGTGGCCCTGTAGTTGTTTCAATACCTTTTGCGTGTCCATATTCAGGATGACCCGCAGTGTTATAGTTTAGTTGCCTAAAATTTTTAATGCTATCAATTGGCATATCTTCATAACCTAAAAGATAATGCAAAGCATAAAGCAACATTGAGCCATGACCTGCAGATAAGACAAATCTATCTCTGTCAGGCCAGTCAGGTTTTTTAGGATTAATATTAATAATTTTTTTAAATAAAACTGTAGCTACATCTGCCATACCCATTGGCATTCCAGGATGGCCTGAATTTGCAGCTTGAACAGCATCCATAGATAAAAATCTAATTGCATCAGCCATTAGTATTGACTTTTTATCTTTAGATTTAGCTTTATCTTGCATCTACGGTTCTCCTAGAAGGTTCAAATTAAAATAATTTAATATTAGTAACATTTATGAAATCAAAGTTACATAAATGTTTTTGTAAAATTTATAAATTTTCACAATGTTTCCTATAAATTATAACTTCATCTGAAGAACCAAAAACTAAAGGTGATCTTTGATGAATATTTTTAACTGGAACAGCTAAAATATCATCGATTCCGTTTATAGCTTTTCCCCCAGCTTGTTCAATTAGAAAAGCTATTGGGTTAGCTTCATAAGTTAAACGTAATCTTCCATTTTTATATTTAGTTCGAGCATCGGATGGGTATAAAAAAACTCCACCCCTTATCAATATTCTACTTGCGTCTGCAACTAAAGAACCAACCCATCTCATTCCAAAATTCTTTTTTCTTGAGCCATCTTCGCCGTCTTGACAATCTTGGATATATTTTGCAGTGGGAGAATTCCAATACCTTTTATATGCTGCATTTATTGCAAATTCTGACGTTGACTTTGGAATACTTACTTCATCATTAATAATAATAAACTTTTCAATATTTTCGTCTAATGCAAATAAAAGTGTACCTTTCCCTACTGTTAAAAAAAGAGTTGTTTGAGGTCCATAAACAAAAAAACCAGATGACTTTTGTTTAGATCCAGATTGAGTAAAAGCTTTATCTAATAGTAAGTTATTTTTTGGCATTATTGAAAATATTGTACCTATAGAAACATTTACGTCTATGTTGCTTGATCCATCTAAAGGATCTGCAAAAACTATAAATTCATTATTATTTTTAAAATCAATAAACCCTTCTTGTTCCTCTGAAGCATAACCTGCAACTGGAGATTTTTTTAAATAATCAATTATAATTTCATCAGATTTTATATCTAACGGTTTTTGAAGATCACCATCTACATTTATACTCTTTTTATTAATTCTGAATGACTGATTTTATTTATAGTTTTTATCGTTTTAGAAATTAATATTGCGGCATCAGCTAAATTATCAATTATAGTAGCAAGCTGTTCATTTTCACAATTATCTATGAGATATTCTTTTAACAACATCTTTTATAGCTCCAGTAATTATTCTCTATCCAAATTTATATTTTTCATAGCTGTATATAAGGAATGCTTATCCTTTTGTAACATTTTTTTCTTTACACCATTAAAGTCATCAATTTCTTTATTCTGGCTTAGTTTAGATTTAGCAACAACTTTTGTAACTTCAATTTTAACTCCAACTATTGAAGATAGTTTTTGTTTTATAAATTCTTTTGGTGCATCTTTAATGCTCCAAGGCTTCTTTTCTCCAATTATGTTTTCATGAATTTTTGTAAGCCTTCCTACAATACCTAGTAGAGATTTTAGATCTTGGAAGAAAAAAATTCTTCCATAAAAATGAACTGACTGATAATTCCATGTTGGTACTACTTTATGGGTTTTATTTTTAGTTGGATACCAATTTGGACTGACATAAGTGTCTTCAGCTTTATATAGAACTAACACCTCGTCATTATTTTTATTTTCTTTAAATAATTGATTTTCAAGTGCTATGTGTCCTAGCAGCGTTGTTGACCCGTGCTTATTATAGTCAACTATAAATGGCAAATGATTGGCTGAAAGGCCTTTTGACCCAAAAGCAATCAAAGTAGCTAACGGAAAATTATCAATAATTTTTTGGATTTCTTTTTGATCTTTTTCTTCAAAGTGTTCTGGTACATAAACCATTAAGTTTCCTTCAAGATTAGATAATTATTTTAACTATATTTTTAACAATCTTATTAAGATTAATTTGGAAGTGGAATAAATTCTTTATTATCATCAATTGGCATTTTGAAATTTTTTTCTCGCCATTTCTTTTTTGCTAGTTCTATTAACTCCATATCTGATGCAACAAAGTTCCACCATAAATACCTTTTCTCATTGATAGTATCCCCACCCAATAAGATACAATGGCTATTATCTACAGCCTTAATTAACTGATTACTCTTGTTATTTAAAATTAACATTTCACCAGCTTTTATTTTTTGATTATTATACTCAAGCTGACCTGATAAAGCATACACTGCAATCTCTTCGACTTCTTTAGGTAGCTCTATAGCGCTACTCGTTCTAATCTTTAACTCTACAAAAAGTCCATTAGATACATTTTTTAGAGGCGATTTTTTTCCATAAGCCGTGCCTAAAATTATATTAGCAATCATAGTTTTATTAACAATTGATGGTATATCTGTCTTACTACAATTGTGAAACTCAGGTTTCATACTTTCATGCGATTTAGGTAACGCTATCCAACATTGAATTCCAAAAAGTTTATATGGTAATTTTATATTAATAGGTTTTCTTTCGGAATGAGTAATACCTCTTCCAGAAATCATTAAGTTTACATCACCAGGACTAATGGTTATTGAAGACCCAAGGGAATCACGATGCAAAACTTCTCCTGAAAATAAATAAGTTAAAGTTGCTAATCCAATATGAGGGTGAGGCCTAACATCAATACCCCCGTCAGTTATAAATTCATTTGGACCCATTTGATCAAAAAATATAAATGGACCAACCATTTGTCTAATAGCATGGGGTAAAACTCTTTTTACTTCCATTCCTCCAATATCTCTTGATCTTCCAACTATCAGGTTATTGTTTATTATTGTTTCCATTAATATGTCCTATTTTTCAATATTGAAACAATACTAAATTATCTGTAAGTTTAAAATAAAGATTTAAAAATTATTATTGGTTTATTTATGCTCTATAAAAATCTTCATATACCAATTAACCTTCCTATGCTCCTTAAAGAAGAAGTTAGTATTGATCAATCAAACTTAGAGCTTATTAAAAAAATAAAGGAAGCTAATAACACTGGCATATCCTCTACAATATTTTTATTTAAAAATTATTTCAGTAACAATATTTCTAAATTTGTTAAACCTAGTTTAGATTTGTTTCTAGAAGAAATCATACCTATTCTTTTTCAATCAAAATATAAAGAAGAAGGTCTTTATCAACTTTTAAGATTTATTGATAAAATAATATCTAATTTTCCTTATGTCGAAGCGTTAAAGAACAGTAGTTTTGTATATCAAAACTTAGCAAAAGTTTTTTTGTTTTCTGGTTATGTCACTAACATACTAACACAAGATAAAAAAATACTAGACGTCTTACAGCCTGAATATGCAATGAGATTGAATGGTAATATCAGTTTTTATAAGAATGCATTTGATAAAATTGATCTAAATCATTTGAATGAGGAAGATATTTTAGATGCGTTGAGACGAAATCATCGTTTTCTAAAATTTCAAATATTATTTGCTTTGATAAATAAAGAAATTGATATCCAAAGAGCTTCAAATGAATTTTCATTATTGGCTCAAGCAACTTTTAACATCGCCCTTGAAATAGCGCAAATTCAAATCTCAAATAAATATAATATTAATTGTGAGAAATACAGCGTGATTGCCTATGGAAGATTTGCTACCTTTTCTATGACCGCTAATTCAGACCTTGATCTTGTTTTTGTTTATGAAGATTTCCCTATTAATACAAACATAAAGAAAAATGTATATATTGAATTATTTCGTCAACTAATAAAACTCCTATCCGTTAAGACTTCTGAAGGTTTTATGTATGAAGTAGACACAAAATTAAGACCTTCTGGTAAAGAAGGGCCAGTTGCGTGTACCTTCAATAACTTTAAAAATTTTCATGAAAAAAATTCATTTTCTTGGGAAAAACTAGCTTTAAGAAAAACAAGAGTGCTTAATGAAAATAAATTTAGCTTTCGTATAGTTGATTTATTATATGACTTAAACTCTAAACCTATATCGCACACAAAAATTGTAGATGAAATTAAATTAATGCGAACAAATACTAAATCTAATAAAAATAATGAAGACATAAACAATCCTGTTAACAATGAGCGATCAAAATGGTTTGAAACAAAATATGTTGGTGGTGGACAAAGAGAGATAGAATATTTAAATTTTTTTTATAAGATAAATTCTAATTTTATAGAAGATTATGAGACAAATAAAAAAACATTACTAAATAATAAAGTAGAAAATTTATTTTTTAAACTGGATCAAGTAGTTAATATTTGTTTTGAAGATGAAAAACAAGACTACCTTCCTTCAGCTGCAATCATTCTAATAATTACAGAAACAAATGAAAAAGATCTTGGCTCCCTTAAAGCATCAGTAAATTTAAGTAAAAAAGAAATACATAAAAACCTAAATCAAATGTTAGAATCTATAAAAAATAACCCTAATTTGGCTTTTTAAGCATAGCCTAAGATTAATATTACAATAATTTTATGCACATAAATTAAGCATATATTGTATTTATTCAAATTAATGATTAATTTTTAAGCAATAAATTAGCTTTGTGTTTGAGCTATATCTCTACCTTTGTTGCCTCACAAATTATAAGCAATATTTATTTTTTATAAATTTTAATGGAGTTTTATTATGTCTAATTTTATTAAGGGTAATATCTATATTACCTTTTTCAATTATGGGTATGTCAAGTATATCTTATGCAGCACCTGATGCTGAAACAGCTTATATTTTTAACTCATTTTCTTTCCTTGTTCACGGTTTTTTAGTTATGTTAATGGCTGCAGGCTTCTGTATGCTTGAAACAGGTTTAGTTAGAGCTAAAAATGCAGTTGTTCAATGCGCAAAGAATATTGGTCTTTACTCAATAGCAGGATTGATGTTTGCATTTGTAGGTTATAATTTAATGTATATGGATGTATCGGGTTGGATTGGAACTCTATCTGTATGGGGACCTTCTGATGAATTAAAGAGTTTTGGTGGAGAAAATGATTCTACATATTCTTCTGGTTCTGATTGGTTTTTTCAGATGGTTTTCTGTGCAACAGCTGCTTCTATTGTAAGTGGAGCTGTAGCTGAAAGAATTAAATTAAAAAGTTTCTTTGTATTTGTTGTTTTACTCTGTGGATTTATATATCCAATCCAAGGTTCTTGGTCTTGGGGTGGAGGTTTTTTAAGTGAAGCTGGTTTCTTAGATTTTGCCGGATCATCAATCGTTCACGGTGTTGGAGGATGGGCTGCTTTAACTGGAGCAATTATATTAGGCGCAAGAAAAGGTAAATATTCTGACGATGGAAGTATTACTCCAATGCCTGGTTCAAATTTGCCTTTGGCAACTTTAGGAACATTTCTCCTTTGGTTTGGTTGGTTTGGTTTCAACGGTGGATCTCAACTGGCTATGGGAACCGCAGCTGATGTTGCCGCTATTTCGAATATTTACATTAATACTAATTTAGCCGCAGCTGGTGGAGTAGTAGTAGCTATTATTCTAACAATGCTTTTTTACAAGAAAACTGATTTAACTATGGCCTTAAATGGTGCATTAGGTGGGTTAGTGGCTATTACAGCCGAACCACTAGCGCCAACTCCAATGCTTGCAATATTCATAGGTGCTGTTGGTGGATTAATAGTTGTCTTAACAATCCCAATGCTTGACAAATTCAAGATTGATGATGTTGTTGGTGCTATACCTGTTCATCTATTTGCAGGAATTTGGGGCACCATAGCTGTTGTTTTCTCAAACTCTGACGCTACAATAGGTGCACAATTATATGGTATATTTGCAATAGGAGCTTTTACAATTATAGCCTCTACTATAGCGTGGTACGTTCTAAAACTAGTAATTGGGATTAGAGTCACACCTGAGGAAGAAATGGAAGGCATGGATATGAGCGAAGTTGGCATGGAAGCTTATCCTGACTTTAGAAAATAAAAAAAATAAAGAAAAAGGAGGAAGTTATTCCTCCTTTTTTATATGCCTAAAGAGCCATAACTTTGAGCAACACGTTTAATAGAAACCATCATTGCAGCTGTCCTCAAATCAGGTATATTTTTATTACCATTCCAAACTGCACTGATAACTTTATAAGTCTCCATCATAGTATCCTCTAAACCAGATCGAACTAGATCTAATTCAGACGCTCCCTTCAAAGAATTTGATTTTAATTCAGATGGAAAATCTTTTCCAGTCATGCTTTCTATTCCTTCTATAAGAGAAGATACTTGATTTTCTTGTGCTCTTCTTTGCAATCTACCAAGCCTTATCCTACTTAAATTTTTTATCCACTCAAAATAACTAACAGTGACACCACCTGCATTGGCGTAAAGGTCAGGAATAATTACTATTCCACGTTTATTTAATATTTCATCTGCATCAGAAGAAATTGGACCATTTGCAGCCTCAATAATAAGAGGGGCTTTTATCCTTTCTGCATTATCCTTATTAATAACTAATTCCATTGCAGCTGGTATTAAAATATCTGCTTCAGCCTCTAAAATTTCTGAACCAGATTTAACAAATCCTTTGAAGCCTTCGATTGTACCATTTTTAACAAGATGATCCTTAAGTGATGATATATCTATTCCGTCTTTATCGACAATTGCACCATCACGTTCCATTACGTGAGTTATGATAGCACCATCTTCGTTAGATAAGAAATATGCAGCATAATATCCAACGTTTCCTAAACCTTGAACAATAATCCTTTTATTTTTTAGACCAGATGTTAAACCTGTTTTTTTAACATCTTCAGAGTTCTCAAAAAAAGCTTTTAAAGCATATTTTACGCCTCTTCCAGTTGCCTCTGTCCTACCAGCAATACCACCCTTATTTACAGGCTTACCTGTTACACAAGCCCATGCATTTAAATCCGTTGGATTTAAACGTCTATATTCATCTGCCATCCAAGCCATTTCACGTTCACCAGTCCCTACATCAGGTGCTGGAACGTTTTGAGATGGGTGAATTAAATCTCTTTTAGCTAACTCCTGTGTAAAACGTCTAGTGATACGTTCTAACTCTTCAGGAGACCATTCTTTAATATTAATAATAAGTCCACCTTTAGAACCACCAAATGGAACTTCAACTAGCGCACACTTGTATGTCATTAGAGCAGCCAAAGCTTCAACTTCTTCTTGATTAACAGCCATATCATATCTGATGCCGCCTTTTACTGGTTCAAAATGATCTGAATGTACAGAACGATAACCAGTAAATGTATGAACTGTTCCCCTTAGCCTAACTCCAAATCGAACTACATATGTTGCATTCGCCATCATTATTTGATTAGCTAAATCTTGAGAAAGAACCTCAGCTCCATAGGTCTTTTGAACATAATCAGCTGCTTTTTTAAAATTAACTTCAATTGAATTTAGAAATGCATCACTAGCCATTATTTTTTTCAATCTTTTATAGATTGCCCCATTGTTTTTATTTAATAATTACCAAAAGTGATTATTACATAAAAAGGAAAGAGTTGGAAGCAATATGAATCTATGATTTTAAGCTTGAAAAAAATATCTATTTTATTCATTTTACAATCTAACTTAAATTATACTTAATAATCTTTATCAAATAGGAAAAAATATGTTTTCAAATCTAAAATCAGCAATTCAAAAAGTTACCTCCAAAACTACTGAAGAAGATGAATATAAAGGAGAAGATGTCCAAGCTGTCATTATTTTACTTTTAGAAGCCTGTCAAATAGATGGAGAAACTGGTCAAGTTGAACTTGATTATATCAAAAAACTTTTGGTTAATAAATTTGGATTTAATGAAAAAGACGCTAATGACAATATAAGTAAGGCCCTAGAAGACAGTGAACAAAGAATAGAAATTTTTTCTCAAATTAAAGTTATATTAAACGAAATGAATCATGAAGAACGAATTGAGGTAATTCAAATGATGTGGGGAGTTATTCTTGCCGATGGTGTAATAGACGATTTTGAAGCTAATTTAATGCGTCGTATGAATGGGCTTTTATATGTTTCAGGAGTTGAAAGTGCCGCTGCAAAAGAAAATGCGATGACACAACTTAAATAAAAGAAATATGTTAATGTAAGAAATATAGTTATGTTTAACTAAGAAGGTTACATCAAAGGGGCTTTAATAATATGTTTTTTCACTCAATGAATTTTTCAATAGGTAAAGATAACGAAATTTTAAAAGAATCTATTTTTAAATTTGCTCAAAAAGAAATTGCACCTCTTGCAGATCAAATTGATAAAGACAACTCTTTTCCTACTGAATTATGGAAAAAGTTTGGTGAACTTGGGCTTTTGGGTATAACTGCCGACACACAATATGGTGGTAGCGAAATGAGCTACTTAGCTCATTGTATTGCTATGGAAGAAATTAGCAGAGCCAGTGCATCTGTAGGCCTTTCTTATGGTGCCTTCTCAAATTTATGTGTTAACCAGATTAATAGAAATGGCACAGATGAGCAAAAAGAAAAATATTTACCAGAATTGTGCAGTGGTTCAAAGATTGGAGCCTTAGCTATGAGCGAGACAGGGTCTGGTTCAGATGTTGTTTCAATGTCACTTCATGCTGAAAAACAAGGTAACAAAACTTATTTACTTAATGGCTCAAAAATGTGGATTACTAATGGGCCTGATGCTGATACTTTAGTAGTCTATGCCAAAACAGATCCGTCTGGAGGGTCAAAAGGAATAACAGCTTTTATAATAGAAAAATCAATGACAGGATTTTCTACGGGTAAAAAGTTAGATAAGCTTGGCATGAGAGGATCAAATACAGCTGAACTAATTTTTGAAAATTGCCCAGTTCCAGAAGAAAATATTTTAGGAGAAGAAGGGAATGGCGCAGCTATATTAATGAGTGGTTTAGATTATGAAAGAGTTGTTCTTGCAGGTGGACCTTTAGGTATTATGGCAGCTGCGATGGATAATGTTGTTCCATATATTCATGAAAGAAAGCAATTTGGTAAATCAATTGGTGAATTTCAAATTATGCAAGGTAAAATAGCAGACATGTACACAACTATGAACGCTTGTAAATCTTATGTTTATGAAGTGGCTAAAGCATGTGATAGAGGAGAAACAACTAGAAAAGATGCAGCGGGATGTATTTTATACTCCGCTGAGAAGGCTACGCAAATTGCATTAGAAGCTATTCAAACATTAGGTGGAAATGGTTATACTAACGAGTATCCTGTTGGAAGACTTTTAAGAGATGCAAAATTATATGAGATAGGAGCAGGAACTTCAGAAATCAGAAGAATGTTAATTGGTAGAGAATTATTTTCGGAAACCTCAGCATGACAATTCTAAAGTCAAATATAAATAAAAATGATCCACAGTTCTTTGAAAACAAAGAAAAGTTCAATATTGACTACCAACTAACGTTTGAAGCCATTAATTATTCAATGAATGGAGGTGGCGAAAAATTAAACGAACGCCACATAAAACGTGGAAAGATTCTTCCTCGTCATAGAGTTACTAAATTACTAGATCCAGGTTGTACTTTTCTCGAGATTGGCTTAACTGCAGGACATGATATGTATGACAATGCATGTCCCTCTGGAGGAATAATAACTGGAATTGGACAAATTCATAATAGAGATGTGATGGTTATATGTAATGATTCAACTGTTAAAGGTGGAACATATTACCCTGTAACTGTAAAAAAACATTTGCGTGCTCAAGAAATAGCTCTTGAGAATAATTTGCCTTGTATATATTTGGTTGACTCTGGTGGAGCTAACTTACCTAACCAGGATGAAGTTTTTGCCGATAAAGACCATTTTGGTAGAATTTTTTATAATCAAGCCAATATGTCTTCTAAAAACATTCCTCAAATTGCTGTTGTTATGGGAAGTTGTACCGCCGGTGGAGCATATGTCCCAGCAATGTCAGACGAAACTATAATAGTGAAAAATCAAGGTACTATTTTTCTTGCCGGCCCACCACTAGTTAAAGCAGCCACGGGTGAAATTACCAATGCAGAAAACCTAGGAGGAGGAGAAGTTCATACAAAAATTTCTGGTGTAGCAGACCATCTAGCTGATAACGATGAACACGCTTTAGCTATAGCTAGGCAATGTGTTAAAAATTTAGACTCAAACCAAAATCTTACCCCAATATCTGCTAAATATAGCCCTCCATTATATGACCCTGAAGAATTACTAGGAATAATTCCTGCTGACAGCAAAACTGCATATGATGTTAAGGAAATTATAATGAGAATTGTTGATGGATCTGAATTTGATGAGTTTAAAAAAGACTTTGGAACAACTCTAATAACTGGTTTTGCAAGAATAAAAGGACAATTATGTGGAATTATAGCCAATAATGGCGTCTTGTTTTCTGAAAGTGCTCTTAAAGGAACTCATTTTATTGAATTATGTAGCCAACGCAAGATACCTTTAATATTTTTGCAAAACATAACTGGATTTATGGTTGGAGAAAACGCTGAGCACGGTGGAATTGCTAAAAATGGGGCTAAACTAGTTAATGCTGTCGCTACAACTAAAGTTCCTAAAATAACAATTTTAATTGGTGGAAGCTTTGGAGCAGGTAACTATGGTATGTGTGGCAGGGCTTTTGGCCCAAGGTTTCTTTGGACTTGGCCATGCTCTAGAATTTCAGTCATGGGCGGAGAACAAGCTGCAAGCGTACTAGCAGAATTAAAGAAAAATAATACCCTTAAAAATAAGGGTAAATGGAATAATAAAACTGAAAATGAATTTAAAAAGCCTATTTTAGAGCAATTCGATAATCAGTCTCACCCTTTATATGCATCTGCGCGTTTATGGGATGACGGAATAATAGATCCTGTGAAGACACGTGATATATTATCAGCAAGTTTAAAAATTACCTTAAATAAAGAAATAGAAGATACTAAATTTGGTATCTTTAGAATGTAAGTATTTTAAATATGGCTTCTAAAAAAATAAAAAAATTATTAATTTCAAACCGTGGAGAAATAGCATGTAAAATTATCTTATGTGCCAAGAAACTAAAAATACCTACATTAGCCATTTACTCAGACGATGATATTAATAGTTTACACGTTCAATTAGCTGATGAAGCCGTTCCTGTGCCAGGTTCACTTGTATCTGAAACTTATATGAACAGCTCAGCCATTATAAAAATAGCAAAAAAATATAAAGCAAATGCAATTCATCCAGGTTACGGACTTTTATCAGAAAATGCTGATTTTGTTGAACTTGTTGAAAAAAATAAACTAATTTTTATTGGGCCTAAAAGTCAAATAGTTAGAAGTATGGGAGAAAAAGATAAAGCGAAATCTCTAATGGAAAAAGCAGGAATCCCTGTAGTGCCAGGTTATCATGGAAACAATCAAAAAGAAGATTATCTCAAAAACAGAGCAGATAAAATTGGGTATCCTTTACTTATCAAAGCTAGGGCTGGTGGTGGTGGACGTGGGATGAGAGTGGCTCTAAGTAAAAAAACTTTTTCATCATCCTTTAAAGAGGCCACTAGTGAGGCAAAAACTAATTTTGATGATAAAAACTGTATTCTTGAAAAATATATTTCAAAAGCACGCCATATTGAAATTCAGATCTTTGCTGATAAATACGGAAATGTAATTCATTTATTTGATAGAGACTGCTCATTACAAAGGCGTCAGCAAAAAGTAATAGAAGAAGCACCTTCACCACAACTTAGTGATGAAATTAGAAGTTTTCTTGGCACCCTCTCTGTTAAAGCTGCTAAATTCATTAAATACGAGGGCGCAGGAACTATTGAATTTATTGCAGATGTAGAAAAAGGCCTTGATAAAAATAAAATATATTTTATGGAAATGAACACTAGGATTCAAGTTGAACATCCTGTTACAGAAGCAGTAACATCAACAAATCTGATATCCTGGCAACTAGAAATTGCTAATGGTTCTAAGTTACCTAAGTCACAAAATGATGTTAAATTAAATGGTTGGTCTATTGAAGCACGGTTATATGCTGAAAATGTAAATAATAATTTTTTACCACAAAGTGGTATTATTCATCACTTAAATTTTCCTTCACTTTCTAAACATAAGAACTGTACTTTAGAAACAGGAATTAAAGATGGAGACTATATTACGCCCTTTTATGACCCTATGATTGCAAAAATTATTTCACATGGAGACAATAGAGCAGACGCAATAGTAAAATTGAATAATTACCTAAGTGAACTTGAAATTGCAGGTATAACAACAAATTTAAATCTATTAAAAAAAGTTTTAAACCATAAAGACTTTAAGAAAGAAAATTTTACCACTAAATTTATCGAAGAAAATTTAAATGACCTTATTGATAATAATATTGATAATTATCTAAAAGCTTTAACCTCACTAATAATTTTTAAAAATTTAAATGTTTTCCCAACTGATAATTGGTATATGTGGAAGCCTAACGAATACCCTTTAAATATATCTATAAAAGGAGTGGAAGAGAGGTTTAGTATAGCCTGTTTAAATTTTGATACATTTGAGATTAAATTTGGTAATTTTAAATATATCTGTGCTTCTACAATTTTTACTAAAACTTCAATAGAAGCCAACGTTAATGGAAAGTATCTATCTATAAAGTATAATTTGTTTGTAGATAAATTTACTAACAATAAAATTTTTACCTTCTTCACAAAAAACAATACATATGAAATTCTTTTTTCAAATATATTAATATCAGGGGATGATGAAGATAAAAATTTAGACGATGTTATAAATGCCCCAATGCACGGGATTGTCAAATATAAAAATCTTAAACCTAATATAAAAGTAAAAAAGGGTGATGTTCTTTTATCTCTAGAAGCAATGAAAATGGAGTATTCAATAAAATCGCCTCGTGACGGCATCATTGAAAAAATTTTAATAAAAGACGGTCAACAAGTTACAGAAAAAATGAAACTTATAACCTTGAAAAAATAAAAATATAACTGAAGTATACTCGCAATGAATAATTTTATAAATATTTTTGAAATGAGCCCTCGAGATGGTCTTCAAAATGAGAAAACATTTATAACAACTCAAAACAAAATTAAATTTATTAATGATTTATCCATGTGTGGATTTCAAAAAATTGAAACTTCTAGTTTTGTAAGCCCTAAATGGGTACCTCAGCTTGCTGACGCACACGAAGTATTTACTAAAATTAATAAGGTAAAAGGTGTAAAGTATACAGCATTAACTCCAAACGAGCGTGGCTTTGATAATGCCGTTAATGCAAAAGTTGATGAAGTTGCAATTTTTGCAGCGGCAACAGAAACTTTTAGTGAAAAAAATATTAACTGTAATATTGAGACAAGCCTAAAACGTTTTATACCTATTGCTAAAAAAGCTTTAAAAGAAAAGATACCCGTTAGAGGATATATTAGTTGCGTCTCTCATTGTCCATATGAAGGACAGGTAAATCCTCAAAAAGTGGCTGAAATTGCTAAGCACCTAATTGAGATGGGATGTTATGAAGTTTCTCTTGGAGACACAACTGGTAAGGGCAGCCCTGATGTTACATCAGGAGTGCTTGAGGAATGTCTAAAAGTTTTAACATCAGACAAATTAGCTGGTCACTTTCATGACACGTACCAAAATGCTTTAAATAATATCCAACTTTGTTTAGAAAAAGGAATTAAAACATTTGATGCCTCAGTTGGGGGTTTAGGAGGTTGTCCTTACTCACCAGGAGCCAAAGGTAATGTTGCAACAGAAAAAGTTAATAAACTTTTAATATCTTTAGGTTACAGAACTAATCTTAACGCTCAAAAGATAGATGAGTGCAGTGAAATGGCTTTAAAGCTCAAAATGG
This sequence comes from uncultured Planktomarina sp., assembly GCA_905181795.1. GTDB lineage: Bacteria > Pseudomonadota > Alphaproteobacteria > Puniceispirillales > Marisalimonadaceae > Marisalimonas. Next base: position 43,451 of record CAJIZD010000010.1, read on the forward strand.
GTAAAAATTATGACTAATATCGAAAAAAAAACAGTAATACTTAATAAAAATATCAACGGTATTTCTGAAATAATATTAAATCAACCACAAAGACATAATGCTCTATCTCCATTAATGATAGAGGAACTAGAAGTAATTTTTGATGATTTAACAAAAGATCAAAACACAAAAGTATTGATAATCTCATCTTCAGGAAAATCATTTTGTGCAGGTGGTGATTTAGATTGGATGAAAGAACAAATTTTTTCAGATCGAAAAACTCGAATTAAAGAAGCTACAAAATTAGCAAATTTATTAAATAAAATGTTTGAGTTTCCTAAGCCTTTAATTGCAAAAGTGGAGGGAAATGCATTTGGAGGTGGTGTAGGCATTATTTCCGTTTGTGATATTGCTATTGCTTCAGAAAATGTGAAAATGGCTTTAACCGAAGTAAAGCTAGGACTAATCCCTGCTACGATTAGCCCTTATGTGATTTCGAAAGTTGGAGCAAATAATTCAGTGGATTTGTTCATCAGCGCACAAATGTTTTCTCCTCAACAAGCCAAAAGCATGGGACTGATTAAAAGTGTAGTTAAGGCAGAAGACATAAATAAAGAAATCCAAAAAGAAGTTAATCCGTTTCTTGTTAATGCTCCAAAAGCAGTTTCAGCCTCAAAAAAACTTGTAAGAGATCTTTCTACAAAGATTGACCAAAAAACTATCAAGTTTACAGTTGAAGCTCTTGCAGATGTATGGGAAAACCCAGAGGCTATTGAGGGAATAAACGCATTCTTTGAAAAAAGAAAACCTAATTGGTTAAAGGAGAAATAAATGCAAGATATTATAAAACAAGGTCAAAACAAAAATTTAACTAAATTGAATCTGAATTATGATGGAGTTAAAGACGGGGACGAACAAGCTGAAAATTACTTAAAAATTGTAAATGAGAAAATTGGTTTTATTCCTAATGTGCTTGCCGCATTTGCAAAATTTCCTAAACAATTTGAGGGCTTCACTAAATTATATAACGCTTTGATGTTAGGTGAATCAGGATTAACAAAGTTAGAAAGAGAAATGATTGCCGTTACAGTATCCTCTGAAAATCATTGTTTTTATTGTTTAGTAGCTCATGGTGCTGCTGTTAGAGAATTGTCAAATGATCCTCAACTTGGCGAACGTTTAGCTGCAAATTTTAGGTCGGCAGAGCTTCCTAAAAAACAAGAAACTTTATTAAATTTTTCAAAAAAATTAACCAGAGATCCTTCTGAAATTACAGAAAATGATCGATCTGACCTTAGAAAAGCCGGTTACACAGATAGAGATATTTGGGACATAAGTGCTATAATTGGATTATTTAATATGACAAACAGACTAGCTTTGGCAACTGAAATGGAACCAAATGATAACTATCATAATTTAGCAAGATAATTTAAATGTCCTTTAACTATAACGAAACACAATTATCAATCATTGATTCTGTTCAAAATATTATGAAAAATTTTGACGATGATTACTGGCTTGAATGTGATCAAAAAAGTATATTCCCTCATAAGTTTTATGACGAAATAGCTGATGGTGGATGGCTAGGTATTTGCATGCCAAAAGAATTTGGTGGTTCTGCACTGGGCATTACCGAAGCTTCAATTTTTATGCAAAAAGTATCTGAGACTGGAGGAGGAATGGCTGCTGCTTCTTCTATTCATATTAATATATTTGGACCACACCCTATAGTTGTCCACGGGAATAACGAGCAAAAAAATAAATGGCTACCGTCATTAATAAATGGAAAAGAAAAAACATGTTTTGGCGTTACTGAACCTGATTCAGGTCTAGATACTGGCAAATTAAAAACATTCGCAAAAAAAATTAATAATGGATACCTTATTAATGGTCAAAAAATCTGGACGTCGACAGCTCAAATTGCTGATAAGATACTACTATTAGCCCGCACAACTCCAATTGAAGAATGCAAAAAAAATACAGACGGACTTAGTTTATTTTATACAAAACTAGATAGAAAGAAAATTGAAGTTAAAGAAATTCCGAAGATGGGAAGGTCCGCTGTAGATAGCAACCAAATATTTATTGATAATCTAGAAGTTGAAGATTTTGATAGAATTGGTGAAGAAGGCAAAGGCTTTAAATATATATTAGATAGTTTAAATCCAGAAAGAATTTTGATTGCCGCAGAAGCATTAGGAATAGGAAAAAATGCCCTTGCCAGAGCTATAAAATATGCGGGCGACAGAGTAGTATTTGGAAAACCGATTGGACAAAATCAGAGTATCCAACACCCGTTAGCAGAAAATTGGATAGAGCTAGAAGCTGCAGAATTATTAATTACTAAAGCGGCATATCAATATGATAATGGACAAAATTCAGGTGGTATGGCAAATGCTGCAAAATTTTTTGCTGCTGAAGCGGGTTTTCAAAGCCGCAACTCAAGCAATTATAACTCTTGGCGGAATGGGATATGCTAAAGAATATCATGTAGAAAGATTGATGAGAGAATCCTTAATACCTAAATTAGCCCCTGTAAGCGCTCAAATGATTTTAAATTATATTTCAGAACGTGTACTAGGATTACCTAAATCATATTAATTTTAAAAGTGAGAAAATGACAAATCAAAATGATATAACTACACATGCTTTAAATGGCATTAAAGTTTTAGACCTTACAAGAGTTCTTGGAGGACCTTACTGCACACAAATTCTTGCCGATCATGGAGCTGAGGTAATTAAAGTTGAATCTAAAATTGGGGATGAGGTTAGAGGTTGGGGGCCTCCTTTTATTAATGAAATGGCTTCTTATTTCATTAATGTAAACAGAAATAAAAAATCTATTGCAATTGATTTAACTAAACAAAGCGGTAAAAATTTAATTTTAGAGCTTCTTAAGTCCTCGGATATAGTTATTGAAAACTTTAAAACTGGAACCATGGAAAAATGGGGATTAGGATATGAAGACGTATTAAAGAAAAAGTTTCCAAAATTAATTCACTGTCGAATATCTGGGTTTGGAGCAACTGGTCCTCTTGGGGGTGCACCTGGTTATGACGCAATTGTTCAGGCGATGACTGGTATGATGTCTATAAACGGGCATGCTGATGGAGGTGACGTAAGGGTTGGTGCTCCAGTGGTTGATATGGGGACAGGATTATATGCAACAATAGGTATTTTAATGGCTATTCAAGAAAGAAATAAATCTGGACTAGGTCAATTTTTAGATATGTCTCTATACGATTCAGCTTTAGCTCTGATGCATCCTCATACAGGAAATTACTTTTTATCAAACAAACCTGGAAAAGCTACTGGAAATGCACATCCAAATATTGCTCCTTACGATAAATTTAAGACAGCAACAAATGAAATTTTCATGGGTATTGGAAACGACGCTGGATTTGCCCGATTATGTAAAGCACTGAATTTAGATCATCTTATTACTGATGAACGATTTCTTTCAAATGGAGACAGAGTTGAAAATCGGTTGGCTTTAACTAAATATTTAGAAGATGCGCTAAGTGATGTAGATGGGGTTGAATTTTCTGAAAAATTGTTGGCTGCAGGTATTCCAGCAGGGCCGGTTAGAAATATTGAAGAAGCTATTAAACATCCTCAAACACAAGAAAGAGAAATGACTATTAGCAAAGATGATTATAAAGGCGTTTCTTCACCTATTAAATTTAGTAGATCTCAATCTGTTGGCGTTAAACATAAACCTCCTTTTATAGGCCAACACACTAAAGAAATTTTAATGGAAGCTGGATATAGTGAAGATGCTATAAACGAACTCTTATCAGAAGAGATAGTTTTTCAAAATTAGTTCTAAGACTATTTATAAAGTAATTTAAAATAATGTTGTCTTAAAAAAAGAATTTGTTTTGATATATGATCTTTATCAATTTTATCTCCACAAAATAGTAAAAAAGCATCTAGGGCTTGAAAGATAAAAAGGTCTATTCCAGAGATTATCTTTGCACCTACTTTTTTACCTTTTATTAACAAATCTGTTTTTGCAGGCGTATAGACTACATCAAATATCCAGTGATGATTGCTTGGTAATAATTCACCTAAAGGACAACCTGGAAAATCGAAGTGACCAATAGGTGTACAGTTAACTATACCTTGAACTTCAAATAATGTTTTTTCTAGTTTATCACTATTAATTAGAGTGCAATTTATTTTTAAAAATTCTAAATCTTTTATTAAATTTTGACCCCTTAATTGGTCTTTTTCATATAAATAAATATGTTCAACATCTAATGATCCTAAGGCAAATGTGATAGCTCTTCCAACACCCCCTCCACCTAACACCAATATTTTTTTAGGTTTGTTTTTATTAAAATGAAATTCGTAACTTCTTAAAAAACCTGTATAATCTGTGTTTTCAGCAAAAATTTTTTCTTTAAAAAGAAGCGTGTTTGATGACTTTACAGTTGAAGAGCTCAAATTAATTATATCAGCATATTTCATAACTTCTTCTTTAAATGGGAAAGTAATATTCACTCCAGAAAAATCTAATTCCTTTAATTTTAGTAACTGATCGGAAAATTGAATTTTATCATTTTCATTCAAATCAAAAATTTGATAATTAAGAGGGATTTTAAATAATTTTCCAAGACGTTTATGTATGTCCGGTGCTTGAGATGATTGTATATTTTTTCCAATTAAACCAAGTTTTATCATCTACATATTCTTGTTTATAAGACGCACAACAACTGTTCCGAACCATCTTTCTAGGTTCATTCTAACTGGAAATAGCAATCCAGAAGAAGTTTTTCCAAAATATATTTTGAAATCTCTAAATTTATCTTCTTTTGGTTTCCATTTGCTATTTAATCTGTGCCCTCCTATTGGAATCATTTTGACACCACATATTGTCGCATTACCAGAGAATGATTTTGGCCTATCATTTTTTAGATTTTCTTTGCCTAAACTTTTTATTTTTAAATCATACCGTCTTCTACCATCAAAAATTTTAAAGCTTTGATCACAGCTTTTTGTATTTTTAATATTTTCAATAACATTTATAATAGATGTTAAAGGATCCATAACATTTTTAAGACTTGATTGATCTACATCATAAACTTCTTTTAAATCTAAAACTGGATTAATTTTATAACTTACTGAATTATCTTTGTCCCAGCTAAGTTCTGAAAAACGATTTTTATTTTTAAAAAAACCATTAGTTGAAAATTTGTGAGGTTTCCAAGCTTCTCTGTTTTTTATAGACCAAGAACTTAATTCTCCTTGGTATTCAAAAAAAGTATTCAAAAATCCAGCAGTTTTTGTTTTGGCTTTTACAAGTATTTTTTTTTCATCATTTATTAATGAAACTTCAGCTTTTCCAACAATAAGATTTCCAAATTGGACTTCAAAAAAATAGTCTTCTTGTGCAACATTACCATAACTTTTTCCAAAGAATGAAAATACAATCAAAAACCCAAAATAAATATAAATGATTTTTTTTATCTGTATATGCTTCGTCTTACTCACCAAAACTTTGCTCTCTTCTAATCGCAAGAACTGATGAAATTGTGGACACACAAAAAGGAACGCAAAATGTAAATAAAATTTTAATCCAATTATTATAAGTCATCGTTCCAAGTAAAATGTGGTCTCCATGATTAATGATAGCTAATACTATTCCAACTATTGAAGCCATTTTAAATGCTCTTAAAAGAACATCAATTCTTGTTGCTATTTTAAACATTTTTTATTCCAAAAAATTTTTAATTATATTTACAAAATCACCATAATATACAAAACTTTATTAAAAGTAATAGTTTAATAATTTTTTCACAAAACTGAGGTATTGATGTTAATTAAAATTTTTGTCAGAACTTTTCCTTCTAGTGAAGATTGCGAATTATTTGAGTCTATATTAGAAACCAGGTGGCCTAATTTATTGCAAGAAGTAAAAGGTGTTAGGTTTAGAGCCAAAAAAACTAATGAGTATAGAATTTCCAGATAATGACTATGAAAAAGATCGAAAAATTAATTGAAGAAAATATAGCTAAATACGTTAAAACACTTGCCCCTAAAACTGTCCATTTCGTTGGTGCTGTTACACAAGATTTTGGTGAAACTTCTTTTTAAGTATCTTTTGTTATTGCAGTAAATATTTATTATTGTTGAGAAAATCTACCAATATCCATTAATGGCTTTGATCCTTTTTTCAAAATAATCAATTTTTTTGTCAGCATCTTTTCCAAGAATGTTAAAACATGCTTCCAAAACTTGTTCAATTGCTGTTAACATTGGGGCCATTCTAAATAACTTATTTTCTTTTATTATTTTGACTTCAACATAATAGTCAGAATGCTGGGCAAGTGGGGATAAAACACTATCTGTAAAGGATAATGTTTTGATGTTTAATGACTTTGCAGTTTTGATCAATCTTACAGTTTCTGTTGAATAAGGTGCTGTAGAAAAAGCTACTAATAAATTCTTGCTGCTCAAATGAGCTAAATCTTGAGCAGCGGACAAACCTGAATCAGGCAATAAATAAAAATTATCAAAAACCATTCTTCCCATATAATTCATGTAAAGTGCAAACGATTTTGCACTCCTAAAGCCAGAAATATATACACTTTCTGATTTAGTTAAAATGTTTGCTGCTGATAAAATAGAATGATTTAAAGCATCTGGTTGGATTTGATTTGTGTTATATTCTGATGGATAAAATTCTAATCTTACCTGTGATTGAAAGTCAACATACCCTTTATACCCCCAAATTTTATTGAGCCTTGATATAGTTAAGACAGACACATTTGCCTGGCTAGCTGTTTCCCTAATTGTTTGAAAGGGAATTTGATTTAAATTATTCAAAATTGACTTACTCGCCTGTTTTAACTTAGGGGTTAGCTCTTTATAATGTTGTTTAATTTTTTTGGATAATATCATCAAGAAACTCTCAGGCATTATATATGTTACAAATGTAACATTAATTATATAAATATAACAATTGTTTTGTTTTAAAAATATTGTATTATTAATCTTTAAAAAAATACTAGGGAGAAAAAATATGAGTTTTAAGAAATTAATTGTAGGAGGTGTAGTTGCCGGATTTGCTGCTATAACTCTAGCAGAAGCGTCAGCTCAACAGTTTGTATCAATAGGTACAGGCGGAGTTACTGGAGTGTATTATCCAACTGGTGGCGCAATTTGCAGACTAGTTAATAAAGACAGAAAGTCACATGGTATTCGTTGCTCTGCTGAATCAACTGGTGGATCTGTTTATAATATAAACACAGTACGTGCTGGAGAATTAGAATTTGGAGTTGCACAATCTGATTGGCAATACCATGCATATAGAGGAACTTCTAAGTTTAAAGATAAAGGTAAATTCGATAAACTTCGTGCAGTTTTTTCAGTACACCCAGAGCCATTCACTTTAATAGTTAGAAAAGACTCTGGAATTACTTCATTTGAAGGCTTAAAAGGAAAGAAAGTAAATGTAGGTAATCCTGGTTCTGGTCAAAGAGCAACAATGGAAGTAGTAATGGAATCATTTGGAATGAAAATGAGTGATTTTTCATTAGCTGCTGAACTTAAAGGTTCTGAAATGGCTCAAGCAATCTGCGATGGTAAGATAGAAGCCATGATATACACCGTAGGTCACCCTGCAGCAGCTGTTAAAGAAGCAGCATCAAGTTGTGACGTTCAGCTAGTTTCTGTTAAAGGAGCTCCTATTGACAAACTAATTAAAGATAATTCGTTTTACAGAGTAGCAGAAGTTCCTGGTGGCATGTATGCTGGATCTCCTAACAAAACAACTACTTTTGGAGTTGGAGCGACTGTTATAACTTCTGCAGATGTTTCTGAAAAGGTTGTGTACACTATTGTTAAAGCAACTTTTGATAATTTTTCAGATTTCAAAAAATTGCATCCTGCATTTAAAAATTTGAACGAAAAACAAATGATTAAAGACGGTCTTTCTGCTCCTCTTCATCCAGGAGCTATAAAGTATTACAAAGAACGTGGTTGGATGTAATAAAATTAATATGCACAGACACAAATAGTGTCTGTGCTCTTTTAACTTGACCTTGATGAAAGATTTTAAGAAACACAAATATGATGAAATCTGAATCAATTTTATTACCCAGAAAATATAAAAGTCGTGAACCTTCATTTGGAAAAGCTATCTCCTTTATTTGCTTACTTTGGTCTCTTTTTCAACTTTGGTTGGCTTCAGATTTTCCTTTTTACTTAAGTGAAATAACAAAACTAAACCTCGTATTTAATAGTCAAGAGGCTAGACAAATACACCTTGCTTTTGGTCTTGGCTTGGGATTATTAGCATATCCTGCTATTAATAAAATCAACCCTATCTTAGACAAATTTAGCCAATTTTTTTTAGCTGCTTTGGCTGTCAGTGCATGCATTTATTTGTATATTTATAAACTAGATATTTCAAATAGGGCAGGATTGCCAACAAGCATAGACGTGTTCTTTTCTATAACAGGAATGATCTGTATTGGAATTGCAGTATATAGATCTCTTGGGTTGCCTTTATTAATAGTAGCCAGTTTATTCATATTTTACGTCATGTTTGGGCATCTAGATTTTTTTCCTGAATCCATGAAATGGAAAGGAGCTTCATTAAACAAAGCGTCCTGGCATTTTTGGATGCAAACCGAGGGAGTTTTTGGTGTCGCTCTTGGTGTGTCAACCTCAATGATTTTTTTGTTTGTATTATTTGGAGCTTTATTAGAAAAATCAGGTGCTGGTAACTATTTCATTAAACTGTCATTCGCAACACTTGGTCATTTGCGAGGTGGGCCTGCTAAAGCGGCAGTTGTAGCGTCAGGCTTATCAGGAATATATTCAGGTTCATCAATTGCAAATGTTGTAACAACTGGAACCTTTACAATACCTTTAATGAAAAAAACAGGTTTTTCATCAGAAAAAGCTGGGGCTATCGAAGTAGCATCATCAACAAATGGACAATTGACACCTCCAGTTATGGGAGCAGCTGCATTCTTAATTTCTGAATTTACGGACGTCAGCTATTTTGATCTTATCAAGTACGCTGCTCTACCAGCCTTAGCTTCTTATGTTGCTCTTTTTTATATAGTTCATCTTGAAGTAATAAAGCTTGGTTTAAAAGGACTTAAAAGGAATACACCTGCAAGATCTTTTTTAAACAAATTCACTAGCTTTATTTTTGGTTTTACAGCCTTAGGCAGTATTGGATTTATTATTAATTTTTTATTTTCATGGACTAACAATTTTAGTTCTACCTTTACATTCCTGTTGGCAATTAGCTTGTTTTTAATATTATACTTATTTTGTATTTGGATTGCTTCAAAAAAACCTGACCTAGAAATTGGATTAACTGATAAAGAAATAAACAATCTACCATCAGTAAAATCAGTAGCTGTTACTGGATACCATTACCTTTTACCAATAGTTGTTTTATTATGGTGTGTTCTAATTAGTAGATTGTCTCCTTCACTATCAGCATATTGGGCAAGCTTATCCATTATTTTTGTTTTATTAACTCAAAACCCCTTAAAAACTTTTTTTAGATATAAAAAGTTAACTTTTGATCCATTTAAACAAGGAGCACTTGATCTGATAGAGGGGTTACAAAAAGGTGCGCGAAGCATGATAACTATATCTATTGCTACTGGAATTGCTGGAGTTATTATTGGAACAGTGTCATTGACTGGAGCTCATCAGTTTATAGGTGAATTTGTAGAAACTGTATCTTCAGGAAGCTTAGTACTCATGCTGGTATTAGTTGCTTTTATGAGTTTAATTTTAGGAATGGGACTACCTACTACAGCTAATTATATAGTTGTTTCCTCTCTAATGGCACCAGTAATAGTAATGGTAGGAGCTCAAAATGGATTAATAGTACCTCTTGTTGCGGTTCATCTTTTTGTCTTTTACTTTGGAATATTAGCAGACGACACACCTCCAGTTGGGTTAGCTGCTTTTGCAGCTGCAGCAATATCTAAAGGTGATCCTATAAAGACAGGTATCCAGGGTTTTAGCTATGATATCAGGACTGCCATTCTTCCATTTATGTTTATTTTTAATACTGATATTCTTTTGTTTAACATAGGTTTTATATCAGGACTTCTCACTATCATTACAGTAGTGTTGGCAATGTTAGCTTTTTGTTCAGCTATTCAAAATCATATGATTGTTAAAAATAAAATATATGAAACTATATTACTTGTTGTTATTTCTTTTAGTCTTTTTCGACCTGATTTCTGGTTAGACAAAATCCAAGAACCATTTCATAAAATTCAAGGAAATCAAATCTTTGAATTAATAAAAGATAATAATAACATTTTGAATTTGAATAAAAACAATACTGTAAGAGTTGAGTTTGTAGGCCCTGATTTTGATAATCCAGACAAATTAGTTTCACAAAATTCAATTATTATCTTTGATAAAAATGAACCTGTTAATAAAAGGATTGAGAAAGCGGGATTGTTTTTGAATGTCAATGATAATGATATTGTAATGGATGAACCATTCCCTGGTACAGCTCTTTTTCAAGAAATGAAAACATTTGATTTTTATGCTGACAAGCCAGTTATTTTAAAAACAATCTACATCAACAAAAATGATCGTTTACCAAAAGAAATATTCTTTATTCCATCAATATTAGTTTTCATCCTTATATACCTGAATCAACATAGAAGAAGAAATAAACACAATAGGACACAAAATGAGAAAAAGTAACGTTTTCCCTCGACATAGTAGTTATGATTTACCAAATGCAGTTGGAGGAGATGGATGTTACATAATTGACGAAAAAGGGAAAAGATATCTTGATGCATCAGGTGGGGCTGCGGTATCTTGCCTAGGCCATTCAGATAAAACAATTCAAAAAGCTATTATAGAACAAACAGAAAAATTAGCGTTTGCTCACACTTCTTTTTTTACAAGTGAGCCAGCTGAACTTTTGGCAAATCTTTTAGCTAAACATTCACCTGAAGGATTAGATAAAGTTTATTTTGTCTCAAGTGGCTCAGAAGCTGTTGAGGCATCTCTGAAATTAGCAAGACAGTACTTTGTTGAAATTGGAAAACCTGAAAAACACAAAGTCATTTCAAGAAAACAGAGTTATCATGGGAATACTCTGGGCGCATTGGCAGCAGGAGGAAATATTTGGCGAAGATCTTTTTTTGAAAAACTACTTGTTGAAACTAGCCTTATTTCACCTTGTTATCCATATAGGCATCAAACTCAAGATGAAACTGAGTTAGAGTATGGTTTAAGAGTGGCAAATGAATTAGAAGAGGAAATAATTAATCTAGGCTCCGAAAATGTAATGGCTTTTATAGCGGAAACTGTGGTTGGAGCTACTGCAGGTGCATTAACACCTGTTTCAGGATATTTTAAACGTGTCAGAGAAATATGTGACAAATATGATGTATTATTAATTTTAGATGAAGTGATGTGCGGAATGGGTAGAACAGGATCATTATTTGCCTGTGACGACGAAGATGTTGTGCCTGACATATTAACTGTTGCTAAAGGCTTAGGTGCAGGATACCAACCCATTGGAGCTATGATCTGTCAAAACTTTATTTATGATGCAATAGCTAATGGAAGTGGATTTTTTCAACATGGACATACTTATCTTGGACATCCAGTAGCATGTGCTGCTTCACTCTCAGTCTTGAACAAATTAGTAAATGAAAACTTCTCTTCTCAAGTGAAAGAGAAAGGCCAATACCTGCAAAAAAATCTTGAACTGCACCTTGGTCAAAATCAATTTGTTGGGGACATTAGAGGTAGAGGTCTATTTAGAGGAATTGAAATAGTTAAAGACAGGTCCACAAAAGAACCTTTTCAAAAAAAACTAAATATTGCAGGTAAGATTAAGAAACAAGCTCTTGATATAGGGTTAATTTGTTACCCTATGCAAGGTACTGTTGATGGAAGTAAAGGTGACCATATATTAATAGCACCACCATTTATAATAAATGAAAGTGAAATCAACGAAATTTCTACAAAACTTAAATCAACAATTGACCTAGTATGTAATCAAGTCTGATTATACACCTAAATATTTTTGAGCAATTTGGCTAGTTAAGTTTTGTGAAAAACCTTCCCAAACCGTTTTACCCTTTTCAATAATATAAAATTTATCTGCTAAATCTAATAATTGTTTTAAAGATTTATCAACAATTAATATTGATATGTTTTTAGTTTTTAAAAATTCAATAACTTTCCAAATTTCTAATCTTACCGTTGGGGACAATCCTTCAGTAGCTTCATCTAAAATTAATAATTTTGGGTTAGTCATCAAAGCTCTTCCAATAACTAACATTTGTTGTTCCCCACCTGATAAAGATGAAGCCAGTTGAAATTTTCTTTCTTCTAATCTTGGAAATAAATTGTATATCTCAGATAAAGACCATTCGCCATCTACTGCCGTAGCAACTAAATTTTCTAAAACTGTTAAGTTTGAAAATGCCCTTCTACCCTCAGGAACTAAACCTATTCCTAATTGAGCAATTCTATAACTAGGCATTCCAATTAATGAAACATTGTTAAAATTAATATTCCCTTCGTATTTATGTACCATACCACAAATTGAGTTAATTGTAGTAGACTTACCCATTCCATTTCTACCTAGTAAAGCTACAATTTCTCCTTTTTCAATTTGTAAATTGATATCAAATAGAGCCTGACTTTCTCCATACCATGATTTAAGTGATTTAACTTCTAATAGCTTACTCATTAGATTTCATAACCGAGGTAAACATCTCTAACTAATTTATTTGATTTTATCTCCTTTACTGTGCCTGTTGCTACTATTTTTCCATAAACAATCACAGAGACTCTATCTGCAAGTGCAAAAACAGCTTCCATATCATGTTCTATCAGTAAAATAGGAGAATTAGCTTTAATCTTCTTAAACAAGTCTATCATCATTTTTGTACCAATTTCGTCTAGCCCTGCCATAGGCTCATCAAATAAAAAAACTTTAGGATCCATTGCTAATGCTAGACCAACTTCTAACTTCCTCCGGTCTCCATGACTTAGTTCCGATGCAACTTCATCACTCTTACTATCTAAGTCAATATCCCTAAGTATCTTTTTTGCTTTTAAGTGTAATTCTCTGTTTTGTTTTAAACTTTTAAATAATTGAAAAGTATTATTAGACTTATTCAAAAGTGAAAGAATAATGTTCTCTAATGCAGAAAATTTTGGAATAATAGAAGATACTTGAAATGTTCTCGATATTCCTATTTTTGCCCTTTCAATATCAGTTAAATCGGTTATGTCCTCTTGATCTAAAATTATAGACCCAATATCATGTTTAACACTTCCTACAATTTGCTTTATTAATGTCGATTTACCAGCACCGTTTGGTCCAATTAGAGCATGTATTTCGTTAAAATTTAAATCAATTGCAATTTCGTCAGTAACCTTGAAAGCACCATATGATTTTGACAAATTTTTAATGTTTAAAATTTTATTTTTCATTTTGTTTTTTCTTATCAAATAATCCCATTATTCCAGTACGTGCGTATAATATTTCTAAAATAAGGATTAACCCTAACCAAAATTGCCAATTATCTGTATATGCGCCAAGAGTTTGCTCAAGTATAATAAAAAATGCAGCTCCAACTAAAGGACCATAAAGTCTTGCTATACCACCAAGAATAACAAATACCATTATTTCACCTGAGGTTTGCCAATCTAAAACCGAAGGACTTACAAATCTATTTAAATCTGTATATAAAGAGCCGGCTAAACCTGTAATTGCTCCTGATATAACAAAACTAACAATTTAACCTTAAAAGTTTCTATTCCTACCGATTTAACTCTTTCTTCATTTTGTTTTACTGCCTGGAAAGCCATACCAAAAGGTGAATTAATTAATTTATAAGAGATATAGACTGAAGTTAAAAACCACGACAAGCAAATCAAATAAAATGTTAGAGGGTTCATAGTATTTAACATTGGTAAAGAATTTCTCATATAAATAGATAATCCGTCCTCACCCCCATAGTTAGGCCAACTTATAGAAAAGAAATACAACATTTGTGCAAACGCAAGAGTAATCATTATGAAATAAACCCGCTAGTTCTCAAGGAAAGCAGACCTATTATCAAAGAAAAGAAAGAGCTTATAAATATTGCAAAGGGCCATATTATTAACATTTCTGAGCTTCCAAAAACATCAAACGGCCAATGAAACAAGACTTCTTCATTAATAGCATGATAAGACATTATAGCAGTTACATAACCGCCCACTCCAAAAAAAGCTGCATGCCCAAAAGAAATGAGGCCGCAATAACCAAGAGCTAAGTTTAGACCAACTCCAGCAATTCCAAGAATTATTACTTTTGTTGCTAAAGTTATGTAATAAGGTTCATCAAAAATTAACCCACATATGGGAATTATTAAAAGAAAAGACCAAATCCATTTGTTGAAAAACTGTTCAGTAATCATTTTAATTTTTCCCGAACAAACCAGAAGGTTTCATTATCAGTATTAAAGCCATTAATATATATATTAGCATAGATCCAATTGAAGAGCCCATTGAAGTAGCATTGGCAGGCTCCATAAATATTTTTAAAAAGTTAGGTAAAAACACCCTTCCTAAGGTGTCTGTAACACCTACTAGTAATGAACCAATAAAGGCACCTTTTATTGATCCGATCCCACCAATAACAATAACTACAAAAGCTAGTATCAAAATAGGCTCTCCCATTCCAACCTCAACTGACTGAATTGCTCCAATCATTGCACCTGCTAATCCAGCCAATCCAGCACCAATAGCAAAGACAATTGTGTATAATTTTGAAATATCAATACCCAGAGCTGAAATCATTTGACGGTCATTTTGCCCTGCTCTAATACGAATTCCTAAACGTGTTTTAGTAATTAGTAAGTAAAGACCGACAGCTACTAAAAATCCAATTAAGATTATAAACAATCTATACTTTGAATAAATTATTTCAAAGAACAGAGGTATACTTCCATTAAGTATATTTGGAATATTCAGATATAATGGAAATGCTCCAAAAATCCATCTTACTGCTTCAGACAGCAATAATATCAATGCAAATGTTGCCAAGACTTGATCTAGATGGTCTCTTCTGTACAACCTTCTAATTATAATAATTTCTATTAATACACCTGCTATTGCCGCACCTATTAAACTACCTAATAGAGCGAGCCAAAACGAACCAGTCAAACCTGCAATTAAGGCAGCACAGAACGCTCCAATCATGTAGAAAGAACCATGGGCTAAATTAATTAAACCCATAACACCAAAAATAAGGGTCAGTCCAGCAGACATCAGAAACAACATTATTCCAAATTGCAGGCCGTTTAAAAGTTGTTCAAAAAAGAGAATGAGTGTCATTAAAATAAATTCTAGGTGGCTTTATTGAAAAACCACCTAGTTGTATAATTTACATATTACATTCAGAGACATAGACATTTGAATGATTTTTTAGTCCAACTGATACAATTTTATTTGTAAGAATTTTTCCTTCTTTAATCACTTCACGTACATAAATATCTTGAATTGGATGATGATTTTTATCAAAACTAAATTTACCTCTTGTAGATGAAAAATTAGCTTTTCTTAATTCATTTCTGAATTTATCCATATCTTTAATTTTAGCTTTCGCCATTGCGGATATTAAAAGTTTACCAGTATCATAACCTTGAGAGGCGTATAAAGAAGGTAGCCTTCCGTACTCTTTTTGAAAATCACTTACGAATTTTTTATTAGCTGCATTATCAATATCCTTAGACCATTGTGACGTATTTTTCACTCCTAATGCAGCATCTCCTACTGCTTTAAGAATACCTTGATCAAATGAAAAGGCTGGACCAACAACAGGCAATTTGATTCCAGATTGTGAAAATTGTTTCATAAAACCAATTCCCATTCCACCAGGTAAGAAGAAAAATACACTGTCTGCGCCTGATGCTCTTATTTGAGCAATTTCAGCTGCATAATCTTTCTGTCCAAGTTTAGTGTAAACTTCTCCAGCTAATTTTCCTTTAAAAAACCTTTTATAACCTGTGAGTGCATCCTTGCCGGCAGGGTAATTAGGAGCAAGAATAAAAGAGTTTTTGAACCCTGCTGAGTTAGCATATCCACCAGCAGCTTCATGCAAATTATCATTCTGCCAAGCAACATTAAAATAATTTTTGTGACACCCTTTGCCTGCCAATTTTGAAGGACCAGCATTTGGAGATAAATAAAACTTTCCTTGGTTCACAGTGGCAGGAACTACAGCCATTGCAAGATTCGACCATATTATTCCGGTAAGCACATCCACTTTATCTGATTGGATCATTTTATCTGCCAGTTGTACTGCGATATCTGGTTTACGTTGGTCATCTTTAGTAATTACAGAAATATTTTTATTACCCTTAACAGCAAGCATAAATCCGTCTCTAACGTCAATTCCTAAACCTGATCCGCCTCCAGAAAGAGTTGTTATCATGCCTACTTTTACCTTATGTCCATCGGCTAATACAGACGAAGCGGACATTATAACTAATGTAGCTAGCGTAGTTGTTAATTTTTTCATATTAAATCCCCTAAATTCTCTAATAGAATCAAAAAATACATAATTATTTATATAAAGGCAAAGTAATAAAAATTATGCAACAATCTTAGAATTAAAAATCTATATCAATACCATTTATAGAAAAAGTCTTGCCATTAAATCCTTTATCCATTTTTTCAATGTCAGTCATGTTTTCACTGTCAACCCTTTTATATGGATTTTTTTTCATTTGATCTAAACGAGATTCTTTTTTAACTGGCTCTATATCAAGTTTCTTTTTCTTATTTTTAAACCAATTTAACATATTATTTGTAAACCTCATGACTAGCTAGCTGACAGTGTGTTAATTTTTTAAATCTATATTTCGCAAAAAAATTATAAAGAGTATTTGCTAGTGTGTTTATGATAGGTAACTTAACTAAAAATGACAGAATATTCCAATATTTTAGTTGGCTCCATATTAGTGCAAAGGCATCAACTCCAATTTTTAAATTTGAATTTTTATCAAGTGCATGCAAGAACATCAAAGCATCATACTGAGAAACTTTAATGTCCTTCAATGCTTTTGGGTTTGTTGCAATATCGTGCCACTCAAATATATTGTCTGGGGATATTTTTTTGTAATAATTTATTTCCTTACTACAAAGTCCACATTTACCATCATAAAAAACTTTAGTTAATTTCATAATTTTTATCCTATATTAATTTTGAAGCCTTCACAGCAATGCTTGAACCTGAACTGATAATTGAAGTCCAAAAATTTTCAATCAAGGTGTTTTTGGAATTTCCTTTATCTCTTTTGGCATCTATTTTATGTTCTACTTCTTCTTCACAACAGATTTCTAAAACTTTGAGAAGATCAAAAGATATAGAGTTTTTGTATAAGAATTTAATTTGTTTTTGGTAATGTTTTTCTACAAAAGTTTCTACAGATTGAATAGTGATACAAAAGGTTCTATAACCACTTAGCGCTGACAAGAAACCTAAACTAAAACCCAGTATTCTCCACAAAATCAATAGTTTACTTCTGTTTGCTTTGGGTAATATATGTTTCATTACAAGTAAGTGATTTTTTTCAGTTTCGTAATGTTCAGTTGACATTTTTTTTATTTTTTTATTCCAGAAGACACATTTTGCGCCTAGATAAATCCAAACCGCTCCTGTTTCACCCGCATGATCAGACCTTATAGATGGAATCATATTCTTAGGCACACTAACATTAGTTGCTTTATATTTTTCAATTAATTTTAACGTTTCCATAAACTTTTACCGATATTTGGTGTGTTTTTTATTTATCAATTTAATACAAATTTTCAATATATTATTAAATTATATTTTTATTAATTTTTTCTCTGGCATTAATTTTGCAAAATTTATCGGCAAAGGAGACTAGTTTTGGAACCAATATCAATAATTTCAATAATTGTTCAATTAGCTAGTGCAACTCCACAGCTTGATAAGTTTCTAACGCAAGAAGATAATAAAGTATATAGTAGAACTGAAACTATTGAGATTTATAGAGCCAATATGAATTCCAACACCTATAATAATAATTATAAATAATAATATAAATTATAACTTTCATTAACCAATTAACTAAATATCTTATTTGTATTTAATGGTTCTGCTTGACTCGTATTTGTATTTTGTAATAATCAGACAATTCATTTGACTAGTAATATGTTGAACTACAAATTACTATATTTTAAATGGGGATGAGTATCTTATACTTATTAAATGCTGTTTAATCGACAGTTCAACTCCCAGCAAATGCTGGTTAATCATTATGGAGGAAATTAAATGATTAAATCTACTACACTTTTTAAGGTTGGTACTGGGTTAGCTGCTATAGTTTCTGCTATAGCATTTACATCTGCTCCAACTTTAGCAGCTAAAAAGCCTGCTATTGAAGTTGTTACTCATGCTGGTGCCGGCGGTGGTACTGACGTTAACTCTAGAATGATGATGCTTCGTTCTAGGAGAGTATTAAAACAAGACATGGTTGTTGTTAATAAAAGAGGTGGCGGTGGTGCCGCTGCAATGAATTATTTTATGACAAGACCTGCGGATGGCAATACAATTTTAACTTTTACTGTTGGTCACGCAATTACGATGGCAATGGGTAAAACTAAGTTAAAAGTTGAAGATATGGCGCCTATAGCAAGAGGTACTAACGATCCACAAATTTTAATGGTGAATTGTAAAACCAGTCCATATAAGACTCCTGAAGCTTTTGTAGCAGGAATGAAAAAGGGCGATAAAATTGCTTTTGGTGGAACTCATACAGGTACTATAGATCATATAACAGCATTTTTATTTGCAAAAAAGCTTGGTCAAAAAATGCCTAAATATATTCCTTTTAAAGGTGGTGGAGAGCTTGCAACTCAAGTTGTAGCTGGCGCTGTGGACGTTGGAGTTTTAAATTTATCTGAAGCTGGTGGTCCAATTGATGCTGGTGATTTATGTCCATTAGTTATATTAGGTGATAATGCTATGGCACCAATCCCTAAAGCTAAAACTGCAAAATCAATGGGTATTGATTTGGTTCTATCAACCACTAGAGGTTTTGTTACTCATAAAGGAGCAGATTCAGCAAGAGTAGCTGAGTTAGAAAAAGGTCTATCAAAAGCTATGAAACATTCAATGTATCAAGCATACTTAGCAAATTCTGGGTTAGATAATACATCTCCACAACCATCAGGTCCTTGGGCTAAACAAATTAAGTTTATGGTTGGTGAATTTGGTCCTGCTTTAAAAGAAATGGGACTATTGAAGTAAACAACTGTTTAATTTAGATGCCCCTATTATGGGGCATCTGAAAGTTTTATCATGAAGAAAAAATTATACATAATACCACTATTCCTTACATTGTTTTCTTTTGTAGTAATCTATTTATCTCTGCAATTAGACACCTCTCCTGAAATGATAGTAGGAGATAGTATGCAAGCAAGATCCTTTCCTATATTTTTAATGGTTATTAATTTATTACTTGTTGGTATTCTATCTTTACAATTTTATAAAACTTACCCAAAAGAAGTTGAGCTAGAAAAATTCCCGACTTGGTCGAGCATGCTATTATTTTTAATTTTCTATATTATTATTTTTATAAGTGGAGATATGTTTGTAGCTATACCTATTGTAATGTTTTTGATGGGTTTGACATGGGGGCAGAAAAAGGTATGGGTTTCGCTTACAAATGCAATAGTTACACCTCTTTCAATTTTCTTACTTTTTGACTATGTCTTACAAGTCAGGTTCCCTAGAGGTTGGTTAACAAATATTTATTATGGTTAAGGATATAATTTTATGATTGAAGCAATTTCAGCTATGGCGTCAGTTTTTACTGACCCTTATCTATTAACTTTAATTTTTGCCACAACAATTTTGGGTGTTATTATTGGAGTATTGCCAGGTCTTGGTGCTACAACGGGCGCCGCCTTGTTGTTGCCTTTTACTCTGACCATGGAACCTGTGCAAGCGATAGCTGTATTGTCCACAATTTATGTTTCAGCAACTTTTGCAGGATCTATAACTGCAATCCTAATTAATACACCGGGCACATCAGCTGCCGCTGCAACAACGTTTGACGGATACCCCTTAGCTCAAAAAGGAGAAGCAGGAAGGGCTCTTGGCATTGCAGTAGTTTCAAGTACTGTTGGAGGTGTTTTTTCAGTTATTGTTTTATGTATTGCCGCACCTTTGTTAGCTAGAGTTGCTTATGAATTTCGTCCACCAGAATATTTTGCTTTAACGATTTTTGGATTGTCAATGCTTGCTAGCATAAGTGCTGGTGGCGCGGTTAAAAATCTGATTGGTGGAATTTTTGGTGTTTGGTTATCTACTATTGGTTCAGAGCGTGTAACTGCAATAGAAAGATTTATGTTTGGAAATTACGATTTATATGAAGGACTGTCATTTGTACCTGTTTTCATAGGTTTATTTGCTATATCAGAACTTCTGGTTCAGTCAAAAACTGTCAATAAAATTATTGAAACAGTGGCTTTAAAAGCTGTAAAACTTCCGACTAAGGAAGATTACAAACGTATCTGGAAAACAATCTTAAGATCATGTGGAATAGGAACTTTCATTGGAGTTCTTCCTGCTGAAGGGGCCACAGTTGCATCAATGATTGGTTACTCAGAAGCAAAAAGATGGTCTAAAAATAAAGAAGAATTTGGTAAAGGATCAATCGAAGGTATTGCTGGCGCAGAAGCAGCAAATAATGCGGCTACGGGAGGTGCAATGGTACCAACTATGGTCCTTGGAATACCTGGAAGCGGAACAACTGCAATAATCTTAGTTGGATTAATGGTTCATGGGCTTAGACCTGGCGCTTATTTGTTTACAGAACAAGTAGACAAAGTATATCAAATATTTGGTTCTATGTTAATTGCAAACCTTATGTTTATGGCTATGGGTCTTTATGCTGCAAGACTTTTTGCAAGAGTTTCTCTCATCCCTATTTCTATTTTGTGGCCTATTGTTTTTGCCTTATCAGTAATTGGAGCATACGCATTATCACAATCTTTAGTTGATGTATGGATAGCACTAATTTTTGGAGTAATTGGTTTTTTTGCAAGAAGACACGGATTTGCAGTAGCCCCAATTGCTGTTGGATTAATATTAGGAGAAATGGTTGAAACAAACCTTCAACATTCTTTAAAAATGTATGATGGTCAGTGGTGGATGATACTTGCTCAACCTCTTGCTGCATTTTTTCTTGTCTTAGCTTTCTTAGGTCTATGTGGTCCTTATTTATATAATTTAATTACTAAACATAAGAATTAAACTATATTTAAATAGCCACTCATAGTTAAGGCGTTCCAAATAAGATTTATCGCAATTAAAGTAAGAATAGAGTTTAAAACTATCTTAAAATATTTTTGACCAAATTTTACTAAAACCTTTTTACCTATGATTGTTCCTATAAAACCACTTACAATCATTGCTGTTATAAGAAGAAAATATTCAGCATAGGCAAACCCTACAAAGCCAAAGATAATTACTTTTATTAAATGTTGAATAGTCATTAATGCAGAATGAGTAGCTAAATGATTAGTCGGCTCTAATTTCATCGTTTTCACCATTCCTGCTACCAATGTACCTGAAGCTCCAAAAAACATTGTAAAAAAACCAGAAAACATTCCACCAAAAATAACATGGGTAGCACCTATTGCAGGAATTTTTCCAAAAACAGACCATAAAATGAACGTAGCAACAACTAATTGAAGCACCCATGGTTCTATTTGAATAAAAAATGTTCCTCCAAGGGAAGAGCCTAAAATAGTTCCTATACTAAAAGGTATTAAGACATCTTTTTTTATCTCTTTTAAAAAAATAATTGTTCTCCCAAAATTAGAACCTATTTGGACAATCCCATGTATTGGTAATAACGCAAAAGGTGGAAGTTTAAGGGCAAGTAGTCCTATCAAAATGGCTCCTCCCCCAATACCAAAAGCTGAAGTTATAAAAGAAGTCACCATACTTGCAAAAATTAAAAAATAAATAGTGAATTCGTTCAGTCCTGAAGGCATTTCTAGCATTGACTAACTCTTAGTAGCATGCGGAGGAGGGGCAAAATAACGAGGCATCTCACCTACAGAATGAACATTAACTTCTACTAAAACAGGACCTGAAAATTTTACAGCCTCATCTAATATTTTTTCTAATTCATTGGCATGGTCAATTCTTTTATATTTCATTTTTGCAACCTTTGCTAACTCTTCAAAATTTGGTCCTATAAGATCAGCATAAAACTTACGTCCACCATACATACTTTCTTGGATATGCTTTATTACACCATACCCTTGATCATTCATGACTAAAAAAACAACATCACAATTAGTTTCTACAGCTGTCCATAGATCAGGAAGATTAAGCATGAACCCACCATCACCGCACATAGCAATAGTTTTTTTTCCTTCACTTCCAACTGAAACTCCAATAGCAAGTGCCATTCCAGGTCCAATTGCAGCTCCTACAGGATAAATATTTTGTTCAGGTTTATTAATTAGCATAGAGCGATTGCCCCACATACTATTAGAAATAGTAACATCCCTAACCCACTTTCCATCCTCTGGAAGAATTTTTCTTATAATTTCTGGAAAATCTTTATATGCGCCAAGGTTTTTTTTGTAATCTTGAAAAATTTTACTTTTGAGATCAGCGACTTCATTTACCCATTCTTCATCAGTAGAAAGCTGATTTGATAGTCTGTCAGCAAGTTCTCCTAAAACTTTCTTTGCATCACCACAATGAAATAAATTTGTTTTATATGTTCTATTCTCTGCGTCAGGATCGATATCTATTTGAATAATTTTATGTGGAAGTTTTAAGGACATATCTCTTGTTTCATGTCCTCTTAACCTACTGCCAACGACTATCATTAAATCTAATGTTTTATAAAACTCTTCTATAAGTGGTACGGCATTAAAAGCACCTAAACTCATTTGATTACTTTCTGGAACAACACCTCTACCCAAAGTACTAGTTACAACAGAAAATCCCATTTTAATAAATTGTTCTACTTCATTTCTTGCAAACTTACCGCCATTACCTACCCAAAGTATTTTTCTTTTAGATGCTCTAATTATGCTCTCAATTTGATCTAGGGAAGAAGTGTCACCAATTTGTAAATTTATGATTGGCAACTTGATTTGATCAAGCATTGAGGGTCTTTTAATGTTAGTTCTTTGAATATCTATGGGTATTTCAACTGACACAGGTCCCATTGGTGGAGTTAGAGCTACGGTTGTAGCTTCTATTAATTGAGCAAGTGCGTCATCTGCATGACTTATTCTAATAGCTTTCTTTGAAATTGATTTCAGCATTCCAAGTTGATCGGGAACATCATGGACGGTCCCTTGATTTTTATCTAAATTTTCTGTGGCAGTTTGACCAGTAAAATGAAGTATAGGAGAACCAGCAAAGCGAGACTCTACTAGCGATCCTGCCACGTTAGCCGCTCCCGGACCTGTACTTGTAAAAACAACACCTAGACCATTAGTGGCTCTTGCATAACCATCTGCCATATGGCCTGCGCCCATCTCACCTCTTGCAGGAACCATTTTAATAAAATTTCTTCTACCTATAGCATCCAACATAGGTATGTTGTGAACAGAAACTACGCCAAAAACATCTTTTACACCCATTTGATATAAAAATTCAGACACCAAGTCACCTACATTATAATTCTCCATATCACCCCCCCTTTTGACTTAACATGTTAAAAACCTTATATTAATTTTTTGTATTGTTAAAATTAAATCAATGATTGTTTTATCTAAATGAGTAATAAAGTTGAACCTAAAGTAGTTAAAATCTGGCTTTCTGATGGCGAAGAAATTGCGTTTATTGATATCAGGGAATTAGCTCAACATGCTGCAGGACATCCTTTTTTTTCTATCTCAATACCATTTAGCGTTTTTGAATTTAGTTTAGAAACACTTGTTCCTAACAAAAAAACACGATTAATTCTCATGGATAATGATAATGAAATTTCAAACTTTGTTTGTGAAAAAGCTGTTTCAATAGGTTATTTAAATGTATTTGTAATTGAAGGTGGAATTAAACAGTGGACAAAAGAAGGGTTTAATTTATTTGACGGAATAAATGTACCAAGCAAAACTTTTGGAGAATTAATAGAAAAAAAATATCATACTCCTTCAATAACAGCTAAAGAACTTCACGAAAAACAATCTAAAAATGAAAACTGTGTTGTGATTGATGGTAGACCTTTTGATGAATATAAAAAGATGAGTATTCCCAATAGTATATGTTGTCCAAATGCAGAGTTGGCTCTAAGAGTACCTTCATATATCAATGATCAAAATACACAAATAATTATAAATTGTGCTGGCAGAACTAGATCT
Source organism: uncultured Planktomarina sp. (assembly GCA_905181795.1). GTDB lineage: Bacteria > Pseudomonadota > Alphaproteobacteria > Puniceispirillales > Marisalimonadaceae > Marisalimonas. The sequence continues at coordinate 67,820 of CAJIZD010000010.1, forward strand.
ATCATAGGAGCACAAACACTAATTGAGTTTGGGCTAAACAACACTATCAAAGCTCTAGAAAATGGAACTCAAGGCTGGTTTTTGTCTAATTTTAATTTAGATTATAATGAGAACAAAATAATTAATGTTTTACAAACTGATCAACAGATTAAAAAATTAAAAGAAAAAGCCTTAGACTTAATCAATAAAAATAATATTAAAGTAATTAATGCAGCGGAAACTCAGAAATTAATAGATGAAACAAATACGTCTACCTTTTTATTTGATGTAACTGATAATCTAAAGAAAAAAAATGTTAATGTAATTCCAAACGTGCCAGGAGGGCAACTTGTTCAAGCAACTGATAAATATATTGGTGTTTGGAATTCAAACGTCATTTTAATTGATGATGGAGATTTAATTAGAGCTGGAACTACAGCAATGTGGTTAAAAAAAATGAATTTTAAGGTCTTTATTTTAAAAGATGGAATTTCAAAAGTTTCAAAATTAAAATTAAGATATCATCATAATCATAAAGAAGAAAATTTGGACATTTTAAATATTGATAACTTAATCAGCTCAAAAAATGTCACTTTATTTGATATTAGATCAAGTCAGGATTATTTGAAAACTAGGCTAAAAAAATCGATTTGGTTTAACCGATCAGAAATTTTTAAGCATAGTATGCATAAAAATGATAAAATTATAATAATCACGGATGACTTAAAAAAAGCTTTTTTAATCAAAAAAGATATTCAAGATCAAAACAAAAATTGTTGGATAATGGTTTATAAATGGTCAAATGATGATTTAGTAAAACATCCTGATTTTTTTGATCAAACAATAAAAAAATTAATCAAAAAGAAACATATAGATTTTAACTTTCATACCTATAAAAGGCACGAAGGAAGTAAGTCGCACGCAGAGCAATATTTGAAATGGGAAACCGACTTAGTTGACAAGATGGATGAACAGGAATTGTCATTTTTTAATATATTTTAAATATTGATAAACTTAATTTACCATTTACCGACAGAACCAACTGAACCGTGACTTTCTTCTCCATTCAACGGCTTTATGTTAGACCTTTTGATATTGTCTAAATTTGTACCTTCTATTCTTAGCAATCTTACAGGGTCTTTCCTGACTGGAGAATGTACATCACCTATATTATAAAAATGAACGTCGCCTGTTGTCATTAGATAAGTTTTACTAGGTTTTACGTATATAACATCATCAGAAGATTTTTCTTGAATAATATCCCAATCAGTCATTTCAGTTTCTCCAGATGCTTGTCCATATATAGCCCAACTTGGGCCGTGGTCATGAGGAAAACCTATCGCTTCATTTGCATAAACGTGACCACAAATACAAAAACCCGTATCTTGATCTTCATAAAGTATCTGTCTAGCCGGCTCGTCTTCTAATCTATCAGGGAGGTTCTGAACTACAAAATTTTGATCCATTAAAGCTTTAGAAACAAAATAACATATCTTATCTGATCCATCTGGAATTTTATTATTAGCAATTATTTCTTTTATATCAGCTGCAAGGTCATTTAACGTATAAGGCATATATTCCTCCCAATAAAATCTTATAAATAGCTTACTTTTTTATTTTCCCCAATTCAAGGCTACTGGAGCAAATGTCCTAACCAAATTTATTAAACCAGCTTTTGTATTTTCTTCTAGAGGAGGAATTGGATGTCTACAAAAGTCAGAACTTATTACTCCCCCCTCCTTCATAATTACTTTTGCAGCTCTAAATCCACACTGTCTATTTTCATAATTTATCATAGGTAAAATATTATTATACTGATTTTCAGCTTTCTCAATTTGACCATCTAGGTAGTCCATAACTACAGGCCTTATTAAATCTGGGATCATTGCCGAACTCATATTACCAGTTGCGCCAGCTTCCAAGTCAGCGAACAATGTTATTCCTTCTTCTCCATCAAATGGTCCTTCAATAACATTTCCACCCTCTTTTATAAGTACTCTTAACTTTGCAGCGGCCTGAGCGCATTCAATTTTAAAACACTTAACCATCTCAATTTCTTTTGCCATTTTTATTAAAAGAGGGACAGGCAAGTCAACACCTGACAATGGAGCATCTTGAACCATAATAGTTACACCTGCTTCGCCTACTTTAGAAAACTGTTCAAAAGTTTGCTGAGGTGTTCCTTTCATTAATGCTCCATGATATGGAGCCATCATCATTATCATTTCACCACCTAAGGCCTTAACAAGCTTAGCTCGCGATAGTGCAATATCTGTTGAAAAATGGCTCACTGTGGTTATAACAGGCACTCTACCTGCAACGTGTTCTATACACAATTTTGTTAATATTTCTCTTTCTTCATCGGATAATAAAAATTGCTCTGAATAATTTGCCAAAATACAAATACCATCAACCTTCTGATCAACCATACAGTCAATAACTCTTTTCATTCCGTCTTTATCTACTTCACCATTTGGTTTAAAAGGTGTTGGAGCAACAGGCCAGCAACCCTTGAATGCATTATTAGCCATTAAAATTCCTTTTCATTGTTATGTTAAGATATGATAATTAAATATTTTTATTTTGCCAAGTATCAACAGTAACACCATCTTCTCTTAATTTATTTTTTTGAATTTTACCAGTTTGTGTTTTTGGAAAATCCTCCATAATTCTAATATATTTTGGTATAGCAAATGTTGCTAAATTTTTTTTAGCTTGATTTAATAAATCATTGTAATCAATTGACGTGTTATCATTTTTCATTAAAGCAACCATCACTTCATCTTCCATTCCCTCGCCACCTTTTGCAGGTATAGCATAAGCTGCAGCTTCAGTTATGTTTGGAATTTCTAAAAATGCCTGTTCAACTTCATATGAAGAAATATTTTCACCGCGCCTTCTAATACAATCTTTAATTCTATCTACAAAAGTAAAGCTGCCTGATGAATCTTTTGATACCGGCATCACCAGTATGAAACCAAAAATTTCTCCATGTCTCAATTGTTTTTTCTGGCATACCCATATAACCTGACATGAAGCCAAATGGTTGTTTTGGTCTAACTACAATTTCACCAACTTCGCCGTCCTTTATTGGCTCATCAGTTTCTGGATCTCTTATCTCAACTTCAAAATATTTATGATATAATTTCCCACATTTACCATCTCCTTTTTCATTAATTAGACCATATAACGGAATATTTACTTCTGTCATTCCATATAAAGGCAACACATCCTTAACGCCAAACCTATCTCTAAAAACTCGCTCGGGTTCACTAGGAAGAGGCGCTGAACCAATTAATATTAAATCGTGATCTTTATCATTTTCTGATGGTGGTTGAGCTGTAATAAAAGCAGCAATTGCCCCTAACATATTTGTATGCGTTACGTTGTATTTTCTAATATCATTTAGCCAATTAGAAGCAGAAAAACGTGATTTAATTATTGCTTTTGATCCAACCATAATACATGCTAAAAGTTGCATAAAAAGACCATTAGCATGGAATAAAGGTAAAGAAATATAAAAAACATGATTGTGATTTAATTTATAATTTTCAATTGTACCAACAGCAAATAAAACACAATGTGCATTTGGCATTAAAACTCCTTTGGAGGGACCTGACGTTCCACTTGTAAACATTGTACATACTTCATCGCTAATCTTACCATGATAGACATCTTTTTCTAAAATCATTCCAGTTGATTTAAGCTTAGAACAATTAAGGACTTTAATTTTGGATTTGTTTTCTTGAACTAATTGGGCAACATCTTCATAATAAACATCACTAACTATTATAACATTTGAATTTGCCAACCTAATTTGATGATGAAGAACACTTCCTTTAAGCGCTGTATTTAAAGCAACAAACATAACTCCAAGAAAACTTGAAGCAACCCAATAAGGTATAAAATCTATTGGATCATCTACCATAACAGTAACAGTATCTCCTTGCTTAATACTAAAATCCTTTAATATTTTTGCTTTTTCAAAAGCTATATTTTTTAAATCATCAAACGACCATTCTGGTCCATCTACAAATTGTATTATTTTCTTGTTTGGATGTTGTTTACATTGATTTAAAATAATCTCTGAAATTATCCAGTGATTACTATTGTCTATATTTTGGTATAAGAAAGGATTAACTTTATTCATTAAGTAGGTCCCATTAATTTAATTTTCTTAGATAAGAAGAAATAAATATATTAAGTTCTTTTGGCCTTTCTGCTTGTAAAAAATGACCACAATCTAAGATCTTTAAATCGCAATTATCAAGAAGATCAACAAATTTTTGTCCTGATTTCAACGGGGTCATTTGATCAAATTTTGCCAATACAGCTAACGTTGGTATATCAATTCTTTTTGCAGCTTCTATCCCTGCATCATATTTATTACATGCTTCCAAGTCTATCTTAAGAGTTTTATCATTATTCATATTCATTATATTAAAACCTTCACCAAAGTGGGCATGACCAGGCATATTGTTAGTAAACATAGCGCCGTCTTTTCCATGCCCCCATGTTACCATCATTTTATAGGCTTTCTTAAAATCTTTTGAAGCTAGATCGATTAAAAATTGATTAACAGGTATAATATTAGAACCTGCTATGAAAATTATACCCTTTAATAATTTTGGATGATTGTTATTTAATTCTAGTCCAGTTAAGCATCCTTGAGAATGACCTAAATAAACAATGTCATTTAAATTTAATTCTTTAAATAAATCAGATATCCACTCAGCACTTTCCTCAATTGAAATACATGGTTTACCCTCAGAAAAGCCATGGCCAGGCAAATCAGGTATAATTACTGAATACCCCTTATTGGCAAAATATCTAGATTGTTGAACAAAGCTTAAATGATTTTGGCCTGAACCATGAATGAAACAAAGAGTAGTTTTATCTTTATCTACCTTTTTCCCACCAGTGTTAATGTATGTTTTAAAACCTTTAAAATTAATAAACATTAAATTACATCCCTACTTTATTAATTTTGATACAGCACGAAATCCTTTTTCAAAGTCTTTCTTTATGTCGTCTATATCTTCTAAACCTACAGATAGTCTAATCATATCCTCAGTCAAACCAGATACTTTCATTGCCTCCGCACTAAGATGAGAATGGGTTGTACTACCCGGATGAATTAATAAAGTTTTTGCATCTCCTACATTTGCTAAATGGGACGCTAACTGAACAGATTCTATAAAAGTTTGTCCAGCCTTTCGTCCACCTTTAATACCAAAAACTACTACTGAGCCAGAACCTTTAGGAAGGATTTTTTTTGCAACTAAATGATCAGGATGGGTTTCAAGGTCTGGATGCTTTACCCATTCAACCAATTCATGATCTTGAAGAAAAGATAATAATTCGTGAGTATTTTCCATATGTTTTTTCATTCTTAAAGGTAAGGTTTCGATACCTTGCATTAAATAAAAAGCATTTGTGGGAGAAATAGAAGGACCAAAATTATACATACCCTCAGCCCTTATTTTCATTGTCAAAGCGGCTGGACCAAATTCTTCCCAAAAACTTATGCCACCTAAAGCAAAATGATCTCCAGAAATAGTAGGAAACTTTTCTTTATCACCCCAATCAAAGTTACCACCATTAACTACAGCTCCGCCAATAGCTATTCCGTGCCCACCTAGCCACTTAGTAAGAGAGTGAATTATTATGTTGGCTCCATGAGCAAATGGTTGCATTAAAAATGGAGTATTAAATGTCGCGTCTAAAACTAGAGGCACACCCTTGTTTTTACATATTTTTGCAATGGTTGGGACATCCATTATGTCTAAGCCAGGATTACCAATGACCTCACCAAAAACCATTTTTGTATTTGGTTTTATAGCTTTTTCAATGGCATCAGGATCGTTAGGATCAACAAAATCTGTGGTTACTCCAAATCTTGGCATAGTATGTTGAAGTAAATTGATGTTAGCTCCGTACATTTTACTAGAAGCCACAATATGATCACCCTTACTGCATAAAGCTGTTACAACTAAGTGCATAGCCGCCATACCACTTGAACATGCAATGGCGCTAGATCCACCCTCTAATGCAGCTAGTCTCTGCTCTAACGCAGCGACTGTAGGGTTAGATATTCTAGAATATAAATGTCCTCCAATTTCCATATTATATAGAGCTGCGGCCTCTTCTGTATCTTTAAATACATAAGAAGTTGTTTGATAAATGGGTACTGCACGTGATCCCGTCTCTTTGTCAGGAGTATGGCCTGCATGCAGAGAAAGCGTATCAAACTTATAATTTTCACTCATAATAATTCCTTCAATTTATAATCAATTTGGTAAATACGTTAAAATCAAATCAACTGATAATATCATAATACTATTTATTATTTTCTCTAAGTTTTTTTCGAATAATTTTTCCAGTCGTTGTCATGGGCAGTTCTTTTATAAATTCAATGATACGAGGGTATTCATGTGCTGCTAATTTCAACTTTACTAAATTTTTTATACTTTCCTTTAATTTATTGTTTTGACTTAAAACATTAGCTTTATCCCTTGGAATTACGAATGCTTTGATTATATTTCCACGTACCTGGTCAGGAACACCAATAACACCTACCATTTCAACTTCAGGATGTGAAAGAATGCAATCCTCAATCTCACTGGGCCCAACTCTATAACCTGAAGTGTTAATTATATCATCCTCTCGGCCTTTGAAAAAATAGTAACCTTCATCATCCCTATAAGCAAAGTCCCCAGTATAAAGCCAACCATTCACAACTTTTTTCTGTGTTTCTTGATCATTTTCCCAGTATTTAAGAAAAGCAACTGGTGAATTTGATTTGACAATTATTTCACCATCTACACCAGGTTCTGAAACAAAATTTCCTTTATGGTTCATCAGTCTAACATCATGCCCAGGAACAGGTTTTCCAATAGAACCTTGTTTTGCTGGCATTAATAAACGACTATTAGATATAGTTAAATTACACTCTGTTTGACCATAAAATTCATTAATACCAACCCCAAGAATTTCTTTGCCCCATTCTAATAACTCTTCTCCTAATGCTTCTCCTCCAGACCCAACAGTTCTAAGATTCAAATTATTTAATTTTTGAGATGGATTAAAAGACTTCATTATTTTTAAAGCAGTAGGAGGTAAGAAAGTATTTTTAATCTTCAGTTTAGATAACAAAGAAAAAGTAAATTCAGGATCAAATTTCTTAGATCTATAACTTACCACAGGAATCCCAAAGTACCATGCTGGAAGTAGAACATCAAATAAACCGCCTATCCACGCCCAATCTGCAGGTGTCCAAAATAGATCCGTTACTGGATCAGATGATGATAAAAAATGGTGAGGGATCTCTACACCAGGAATATGACCTAGTAAAGCTCTATGGGGAAGCAACGCTCCTTTTGGACCGCCAGTAGTCCCTGAAGTATATATAATAATACCAGGGTCTTTTGCTTGAGTTGTCTTTGTTGTATAATTATCTGATGCTTTTTCTAGCAAGTTGTGAAAGCTTAATATATTTGCTTCATCTTTATTTACATCAATACATAGAATTAGTTTTAAATATGGGAGTTTTCAAAAATTTCCTTTATTTTATCAAGTCCTATTTGATCACAAATGACTACCGAAGCTCTTGAATTCATTAAACGATAGTATAAAGCCTCAACACCAAATAAATTGAACAAAGGAATTGAAATTCTTCCTGTTTTAAAACATGCCATATGAGAAATTGCGGTTTCAGGGCATTGACCTAAAACAATACCAACTCTAGCATTACTATCTAACTGAAAATGGTCAAAAACATTAGCCAGCTTGTTTGAGTATTTTTTTATATCCGCAAAAGACCAATTTTGTATTTTTCCATTATCTAAAACATCTATCAAAGCAGTTCTGTTTTGATACTCTTTTTTATCTATAGTGCTCGTAGCAATATTAAAATATGATGGAATATTCCATTTAAAGCTTTTATATAAATGATCATAATTATTTGATTTTAACAGCATCTACTTCTCAAAATTATAATTACTTAAGGGTTGTTTATATTAATAAAATTATTTAAATTAATTTAAGACTAATTAAATGTTAAATGAGAACTAAATTGAATCAAGTTAATCCTATAAAGCTAGACGATTGTTTTACAAAAGATAATGACTTAGCTTTAATGAATGGTGTCCAAGCCTTAGTTAGGCTTTTAATTGAGCAAGCAAAATTAGATAAAAAAAATGGTTTAGTTACAAATGGCTATGTTAGCGGATATCCAGGCTCTCCATTAGGAACACTCGACTTAGAACTTGGTCGCGCTAGAAAACATTTAGATCTTCATAACATTGTTTTTCAACCTGCTGTAAATGAAGAGCTAGCTGCTACTGCTGCATGGGGAACTCAAATGTTAGGGTTATATGATAAACCTGAGATTGATGGCGTTTTCTCAATGTGGTACGGTAAAGGTCCAGGTTTAGACAGGGCTATGGATGCACTTCGTCATGCAAATATGGGAGGAGTTTCATCTAAAGGTGGAATGATACTAGCAGTTGCAGAAGATCCAATTGGTAAAAGTTCAACATTAGCTTATCAGTCAGAGCAAAGTTTAATTTCTGCAGGCATCCCTGTTTTTTATCCAGCCAATGTAAATGAAGTTATATCTATGGGGCTTCAAGCTTTTGCACTCTCACGTCATGCGGGAATATGTGTGGGTTTGAAAATAACTGGAGATACTGCAGATTCAAATGCTGTAATCGATATGGGACTAATTAGACCTAAACTATTAAAACCAGATAATCCAATCAACGTTCACGTCAATAGACACGATCCAGCACTTGAGAGAGAAGAAGCTTTAATAAATAGACGTATTCCAGCTTCTAAGGATTTCATAGCCAAAAACAATATTAATGAAGTAATGTATAATCCTAATGATAAAGAGATTGGTATAATTGCTGTAGGTAAAGCTGCAACAGAAACAATTGATGCTTTTGATACTATTGGGATTAAATCACCTCATAAAAAAGGTGTTGGACTTTTTGCATGTAAAGTTCCATGGCCACTAATAAATCAGGAAATAATTGAATTTTGTAAAGGTTATAAAGAGATTATCGTTATAGAAGAGAAGGCTGGAATAGTTGAAGAGCAAATAGCACATATTCTTTTTAATGATAAAAAAAGACCTCTGTTATCAGGTAAAAATGATGCAATTTCAAATGAACCCTTAATTCCAAAGACTTCAGAATTATCAAGTGATATTATTGCTGACTGTTTGTTAAAAAAATTACCACCTCAGTTAACTGAAAGTGTTGTCCCTGACGTAAAGTCAGTATCACTTGGAGACAACTTACCCCCGGTTTCATCAAGAACTCCATGGTATTGTGCTGGATGCCCTCATAACTCTGGAACAAAGACACCTGATGAAGAAATAGTTGGCATTGGCATTGGATGCCATTCAATAGGTTATTTTCTACATCCAGAAAAGCTAACAAATTTCAGTCAAATGGGTGGAGAAGGTGGTCACTGGATTGGCAGAGCACCATTCTCAAATCACAATCATATTTTCCAAAATATTGGTGATGGAACTTATGCACATTCTGGATCTTTAGCTATTAGAGCAGCCGTATCAGCAAATGTTAACGTTACTTTTAAAATTTTGTATAATGATGCTGTTGCTATGACTGGAGGACAACAAGCCATAGGAGGCGCAAGCCCTTGGAATATTTCTAAACAGTTAGCAGCAGAGGGTGTTAAAAAAATCTATGTGGTATCAGATGAACCAGAACAATTTCAAGAAACTCGTCTCTTTGCAGACGGTGTGTCTATGTACCATAGAGATGATCTAATCAAAGTCCAAAAAGAAGTAAGAGAAATCACAGGTGTTACAGCTATTATCTATGTTCAAACATGCGCCACAGAGCTTAGACGCAGAAGAAAAAGAGGATTAGTTGCTGACCGCGATATTAAAATGTTTATAAATCCTGATGTTTGTGAAGGGTGCGGGGATTGTGCTGAAAAATCCAATTGTGTAGCTGTAAAGCCTCTTGACCACTTCGACGGTACAAAAAAGCAAATTGACCAGAGTGTTTGTAATAAAGATTATTCTTGTAGCAAAGGTTTTTGCCCTAGTTTTATAGGTGTTACATCCAGTAAATCCTTAGAAACAATTAAGAAAACATTTCCATCTTTACCTCTAAATATAAATAATTTGCAAAATCCAAAAGAGAAGATTAGGGACATTAAAAATATAATTATGGCTGGTATTGGAGGAACAGGTGTTTCAACAATAGCCGCTATTATAGTAATGGCTGCACGTATAGATAAGTTATATGCACAATCCATGAACTTTACTGGTCTAGCTCAAAAAAACGGAGCTGTAACAAGCCAAATAAGAATCAGTAAAGAAAAATCGCTTTATACTAAATCAGCACGATTACCAAACGAAACTGCAAATCTACTTTTAGGTTGTGATGCTGTTGTTTCTGTTTCTCCTTCTATAACCAGGACGTTAAACAACAAGAAAACTAAGGCTATTGTCAATGGTAGAGTTGAGCCCCTTGGTGTAGCAGGTGTTCACATAGGTAAAGTAGTCGATGACCAGTTATTGAAAAAACATCTCGAAATACATATTAACAGTGACAACATCAACTTTGTTGATATTTCTAGTTTAGCTGAAGCTTTGGTTGGAGACACTGTATCTGCAAATATAATGATGTTAGGTCTAGCTGCTCAAAATGGTTTTTTGCCCATTGATATTTCTTCAATAGAAAAAGCAATAGAATTAAATGGAGTAGCAATAAATCAAAATATTACCGCTTTCAAATGGGGTAGATTATTAGCTGAAAATCCCGAACAAGTTTTTCAAGCTGCTGGGTTATTTGAAAAAAAAGAAAAGAAAGAGAGTGTTCAAAACTATATAAGTAATTTTTCTAAAGTACTGGAATTGTATCAAGACAAAGATTTCTCAGAAAAATACAATAATATTGTAAAAAAAGTTCTAGATAAAGAATCGAAACTTTTTAAAAATAAAATCGAATTACCTTTAACAAGGAAAGTCGCATTAACATTATTTAGATTAATGAGATATAAAGATGAGTACGAGGTAGCTAGACTTCACACTTCAGGTGATTTTGCAAAACAATTTTTATCCCATAATAAAGAAGCTAAACTAGAATATTACCTTGCACCTCCTCTTTTTTCAAAAATTGATAAAGACACTGGCCATCTTCAAAAACGACGATTTGGTTCGTGGATGTTTAAAGCTTTTAAGATTTTATCAAATTTTAAGTTCTTAAGAGGTACTAAATTTGACTTATTTGGCTATACTGCAGAGCGAAAAAGTGAAAGAGTTTTAGCTCAAAAAATTACGGATACCATTGTTGCCATTACTAAAAATCTAGATCAAAGCAATCATAAAAAAATATTAGATTTTCTTGAAATTCCCTTATCTATAAAAGGCTATGGTCATGTAAAAGAAAAAAATATGAAGATAGCTGAAACGAAATGGGATACATCATTAGAAAAAATTATTAAGAGTACAAATTTAAAAAAATCAGCATAATTTTTATATCAATTTTGCTTCTTCTCTTAGTTTAAATTTCTGAATTTTACCAGTGCTTGTTTTTGGTAATTCTGTGAATTTAAAATATTTAGGAACCTTGAAACCTGCTAATAAAGATTTACAGTGATCCCTCAGTTCTAATTCATTTATAGTAGATCCTTTGCTTATCTCAACAAAAGCACAAGGTGTTTCTCCCCATTTCTCGTCTTCCTTAGCGACTACAGCCACAGCAATCACATCTGGATGTTTATATAAAGCGTCTTCAACCTCTATAGATGAAATATTCTCACCACCAGATATTATAATGTCTTTAGACCTATCTTTTAATTGAATGTATCCGTCTTCATGCCAAACGCCAAGATCGCCTGTATGAAACCAGCCATTTTCAAAAGCCTCATCAGTTGCTTTCTTATTTTTTAAATACCCTTTCATTGTAATATTACCCTTTATTAAGACTTCTCCTAAGGTAATACCATCCTTGGGGACATCTCTTTTTGTATCGGTATCAATAATTTTCATGTTTTCTTGAACTGAATATACAACTCCTTGCCTTGCTTTCAATTTAGCTTGTTCTGAAGCCTCTAATTGGCTCCATTCTGGATGCCAAGCACAGACTACAGCTGGTCCATAAATTTCAGTTAAGCCATAGACATGTATGACTTCAATTCCACATGAAGCCATTTTACTCAAGACAGCTTCAGGAGGAGGAGCTCCTGCCGTCATCATTTTGATATCAGTTTTAAGAGATATGTTATTTTGTAATAAATGATCAGCTACCATTTGCATGACTATAGGCGCTCCGCATAAATGAGTTATTTTGTGTTTTTCAAAAGCCTCAACAATCAAATTGCCTGCAAGCTGCCTTAAACATACATGGGTCCCTGCGCGCTCTGTGATTGTCCAAGGAAAACACCAGCCATTACAATGGAACATTGGCAATGTCCATAAATACTTTGGATGCATTGGAAGATCCCATGTTAGAGTGTTACCTATCGCGTTTAAATAAGCTCCTCTGTGATGGTATACAACTCCTTTTGGATTACCTGTAGTTCCAGATGTATAATTTAATGCTATTGAATTCCATTCGTCACTTGGAAGAGAATGCTCATATTCTTTACCTATAAATTTATTTATTTCAGTTTCGTAATCTAAACATTGTTTTAGATCTGCAAAATCAGATCTTTTATTTCCAGCAACTTTATCTACATATTCAATTAAAATAGGAGGGTTACTTACATCCTCTAGAGCTTTTTGAACAATTTCACTATACTCAGAGTCATAGATGAATAATTTGGCTTCGCCGTGATCTAAAATAAATTTTACAGTGTTACTATCAAGCCTTGTATTAATAGCGTTCATAACTCCTAAGGCCATTGGAATTCCAAAATGACATTCCCACATCACCGGAATATTTGGGAGCATCACAGCTATGATATTTCCAGAAATAATTTTTTTATTTATGAGTAAATTAGCTAGAGCGTCACACCTTAAGCCAGCTTCTTGATAAGTTAATGTATAATCTCTATATTCGATCGCAGTATGATTTGGAAATGTCTTTCTTGTCCTTTCTAGAAATGATAAAGGGCTCAAAGAAGCAAAGTTTGCTTGATTTTTACTTAGACCATCTTCAAAAATTGACATATTTGATTTCCTCCTTATTTTATTAATAATAGTTAGGTTATATTTTATCAACTATGAAAATTAATTTGGAGTTTTAATGCCTTATTCATCGCCATTAGAAGATACAAAGTTTGTACTAGAAAACCTTTTACAACCACATAATGATTTAGACGATACTACAATTGATGCTGTTCTAAGCGAAGCAGGAAAATTAGCTGACAATTATTTAGCACCTCTTAACCATTTTGGAGATAAAAATAATCCTGTTTTAAGACAAGATCATGAAGTTGAAACACCAAATGGATTTAGCCATGCTTTTAAAGAGATAGCTAAGGGAGGATGGATTGGGGTTGCAAGTGACACTGATTACAGCGGAATGGGTTTGCCCTTAAGAATGAGCGCTGCAATTAATGAATATTGGCAAGGTGCAAATTTATCATTTTCTCTATGCAGTTTGTTAACCCAAGGGTTAATTGACGCCTTTACTTTAGTTGGAACTGAAGAAGAGAAAAAAACATATTTACCTAAATTCAACTCTGGTGAGTGGACCGGCACAATGAATTTAACTGAACCACAGTCTGGAACGGATTTAGCTACAATTAAAACTAAAGCAGAACATGATGGAAACAATTGGAGAATCAAAGGCCAAAAAATATATATCACATATGGTGAGCACGATATGTCAGAAAACATCATTCATCTAGTCTTAGCTCGAACTGAAGGAGCCCCAGAAGGAATAAAGGGCATATCCACATTTATAATACCTAAATTTTTAAAGGATGAAGAAGGTCAATATACAAAAAGGAATGACTTAAAGTGTATTTCTATTGAGCATAAAATGGGTATTAAGGCGAGCCCTACTGCTGTTATGGCATATGGTGAAGAAGATGGCGCCATAGGATACATGCTTGGAGAAGAAGGCAGAGGTATCGAATATATGTTTATTATGATGAACAGGGCAAGGTTTGATGTTGGCCTTCAAGGTATGGCAATTTCTGAAGCGGCAAGACAAAAAGCATATGAATATGCAAATATTAGAATTCAAGGTACGCCTATTAATAGAGAAAAAGGAACTCCTATAATAGGTCATGGCGATGTTAGAAGATTACTTTTATCAATGAGAAGCCTTACAGAAGCAATGAGAGCTTTAATTCTAGTTTCCGCTGAAATTATGGAAAAAGCGCATAGTGGGGATGAGAAGTCTAAAATAAGAGAGGGCTTTCTAATTCCAATTATTAAAGGTTGGTCAACAGAATTAGCTCAAGAAATAACTAGTAATGGCGTTCAAATTCACGGTGGCATGGGTTTTATAGAAGAAACAGGCGCTGCTCAATATATGCGAGATGCTAGAATTTTACCTATTTATGAAGGAACAAATGCAATCCAAGCTAACGATTTTATGTTTAGGAAAACCGTTAAAGATAATGGCTTAACAGCTAAAAATCTTCTAGACGAGATGATTAAGGATTGCCAAGATAACACTCAAATGAGCAATATGATAAATATAGCAATTGAAACTTTAGACTATATTTTGAATAATAGGGACGATTATGAAAAATTATCATGTATTACTTTTGATTACATGATGGGATTTGGATATTTAATTGGTGGCTGGCTTATGCATAAGGCAAAAATAAAAGCTATGTTAAAATTATCTAATGAAAATCAAAATGAGATTTTTTTGAAAAGTAAAATTGTTTCTAGTGACTTTTATAACCTTCATATCCTTCCAAGAATACAATCTCATTTTCAAATTGTCTTGAACGGCGCAGAAGTGATTCAGTCCACTAATGATAATTATATTTAACATGTAAAATATATCTTCAATTTTTTTTATTTATAACAAGATAAGCGATTGAAAACATTGAATAAAAAAAAGTTATAAATTTAATCAACTTTAGGTTGCTTTTCACTATTTTTTGGATAGCCTTATGATTATGTAGTGGGGGCTACTTTTTTAAGTTTGATCTCATCATAATTTTTACTTTTAGCTGTTTGCTATTGTAAAAATAACGTAGCAATTTTTATATGAGTTTAAATTTAAAGGTAAAAATGTCTAATTATCCAAATACAAAAATTCATAATACTCTTCCTAAAATTCTAAGACATAGATCTATCTCAATGCCAGATACAGTTGCTCTTCGAGATAAAGATCTTGGGATATGGAATGAAATCACCTGGAAAGAATATAACAATAATGTTTCATATCTAGCACTTGCTTTGTCGAAAAGAGGTTTCAAAACAGGTGACGTAATTGGTCTCATTGGAGATAATAAACCATCATGGCTATATTTTGAACTGGCCGCACAAGCAGTTGGAGGCATGAGTCTTGGAATATACAGAGATACTCTTGATGAAGAAGTAGGATACTTAATAAACGCTGCAAAAGTAAGTTTTGTTTACGCTGAAGATCAGGAGCAAGTTGATAAAATTTTGGCTATAAAAAGACCAAAAAACGATCAAATAACCATGTTTTATGAAGATAGCCGTGGTTTAAAAGAATTAAATGACCCACACATCGTCGATATGCTTGAACTAATGAATGAAGGACAAGCTATAGCAAAAAAATCGCCTAACAAATACAATCAGATGATTGATAAGGTATCTGCCGAACAAGAAGCAATATTATGTACTACATCTGGCACCACTTCTAATCCAAAGTTAGCAATGTTACCAGGTGGAAAGTTTGTTGAACACGTTCTTAGATACTTAAATGTTGATCCAAAGACTGATACTGATGAATACGTATCTGTGCTTCCATTTCCATGGATAATGGAACAAATTTATGGAGTTGGTTTTAACATTATTGGAGGCATGAAAGTAAATTTTCCAGAAAGACCTGAAACAGCAATGGAAGATTTGCGTGAAGTTGGTCCAACTTTCATGCTTGGTGCACCAAGATTATGGGAGCAAATAGCTGCAGACATGCGTTCTAGAATTTTGGATGCACCCAAGATAACACAATGGCTTTTCAATGTAATGGTTGATCGAGGCTTAAAAGCCGTTGATCAAGGTAAGAGGGATTTTCTTGCGGACAAACTTCTTTTCTCAGCTTTAAAAGATAGATTAGGTTTTAGTAAAGTTACATCAGCAGCAACTGGTGGATCAGCTATTGGCCCTGAAACCTTTAAATTTTTCTTAGCAATGGGAATTCCTTTAAGACAGCTCTATGGACAAACAGAATTAATGGGAGCTTATACTCTGCAAGATATTCCACAGGGAACTATGGATTGTGAAACAGTTGGGGTTCCGTTTCCTGATTGCGAAGTTAAAATCATAGACCCTGATCCTAATGGGCTTGGCGAGATTATTACGAAGCATCCTAGCATGTTTTCTGGATATTTTAATAATCAAAAAGCTTATAAAGACACCATTAAAAAAGGTTGGATGCAAACTGGTGACGCAGGTTTTTTTGATGAAAAAGGACGATTAAACGTTCTAGATAGAGTCAATGATATTGCCGTAAAATCAGATGGTGTAAAATTTTCACCACAAAACATAGAAAACAAACTTAAATTTTCTCCTTACGTTGGTGAAGCAGTTGTAATTGGATCTAAGAAACCTTATTTGACGGCAATTATTTGTATTAGATTTTCAATAGTTTCAAAACTGGCTGAAAAATGGCAATTGGCATTTACATCTTACACAGGATTAGCTGCTGATAAGAAAATATATGCTTTGATTGAAGATGAAATAAAAAAGGTTAATGACAAATTGCCTGATAATACCAAAATAGCAAAGTTCTTACTTTTATTTAAAGAACTAGAAGCTGATGACGGCGAACTAACAAGAACTAGAAAAGTTAGAAGAAGCGTTATTAACACGAGATATAAAGACATAATTGATGATTTATATTCAGATAAAGACATAGCTTCAATTAATACTGAATTTACTCTTGAAGACGGAAGAAAAAGTAAAATTAGTGCAAAAATGGAAATCAAAGAATTAATTAAAACAGCAAAAGTAAAAAAAACTACTACTAAAGTTAAAAAATCTAGTAAGGGCAAAAAATAAATGAGCTTAGAAGATTTACAAAAAATACCTTACGGTAAAACTGCATTTGAACTAAAAAATATTAGCCTTGCTTTTGGTGGTGTCAAAGCTTTAACAGAAGTTTCATTCGACGTTAAGAAAGGTGAAGTTTTTGCAATTATCGGCCCAAATGGTGCTGGCAAATCCTCAATGTTAAACGTAATAAATGGTTTTTATAAACCTACTAGTGGACTAATAAATTTTGCTGGTAAGGAAAGAAAAGAAATGGAACCTGAATTTGCAGCCAAAAGTGGAATTGCAAGAACATTTCAAAACATAGCTCTATTCAAGGGCATGAGTACTTTAGATAATTTAATGACTGGACGATTATTAAAACAAAAACAAAATTTTTTAATGCAGGCTCTTTATTTTGGCCCTGCAGAAAAAGAAGAAGAAATGCATAGAGAAAAAGTTGAACGTGTAATTGACTTCTTAGATCTTCAATCAATTAGAAGAACACCTGTTGGTTCATTACCTTACGGTTTACAAAAAAGAGTTGAGTTAGGACGTGCTTTAGCAATGGAGCCTGAAATATTGCTTCTTGATGAGCCAATGGCTGGAATGAATGTAGAAGAAAAGCAAGATATGAGTCGTTTCGTTCTTACGGTTAATAATGAATTAAAAACAACTATAGTTCTCATTGAACATGACATGGGTGTAGTCATGGATATTTCAGACAGAATAGTTGTGTTAGACTATGGAAAAAAAATAGGTTCTGGTTTTCCAAACGAAATAAGAAATAACAAGGCTGTTATTGATGCCTATTTGGGAGTTGCAGATGATTAATAGGGAAATTATTTTATGAGTGTAGATTTACTAAACTTTATTGAAACTGTATTAAATGGCTTAATGTCAGGCGTTATGTATTCCCTAGTTGCCCTTGGTTTTGTTCTTATTTTTAAAGCTTCTGGAGTATTTAACTTTGCTCAAGGAGTTTTTGCACTTTTTGCAGCGCTAACTTTAGTAGGCTATCAAACAGGTCAGGTTCCATTTGCTCATCTTATAAATGAGCTTTTTGGAACTAATTATCATCATTGGTACGCCTCAATGCCTAACTTTCTTGCCATCATCTTAACTATGATAACTATGATTGCTTTAGCGTGGATAATAGAACGACTGGTACTAAAACATCTAGTAAACCAAGACCCTATTATATTATTTATGGCCACAATTGGGTTGGCATTTGTACTTGAGGGAGTTGGAGACTTAATGTGGGGTTCCAACGTTAAAGTTTTAGATGTTGGAATACCAAGTGGTGGTTCAGAATGGCTAGAGCAAGCAACCATAGGGCTTGCCGCTGAAGGAAGTGATTATTATGGAATGTATATAGATGTATTAAATGTATGGGCTACTGTAATTGCTGTAATATTAGTTATTGCATTAGCAATTTTCTCTCAATATACAAAAACTGGAAGAGCTCTAAGAGCTGTTGCTGATGATCATCAAGCGGCTTTATCTGTTGGTATTTCTTTGAGATCTATATGGGTTTTAGTATGGGCTATTTCAGGGTTTATAGCGATGGTAGCAGGTATTATGTGGGGCGCAGAATCAGGAGTTCAATTTTCTTTGTCCTTAATTGCTTTGAAAGCCCTCCCTGTTCTAATTCTTGGAGGATTTACTTCTATCCCAGGAGCTATTATTGGTGGTTTGCTTATAGGTGTAGGTGAAAAGCTTGCTGAAATTTATATTGGTGGTTACTTTGAAACTGGAGCCTTGGAGAACTGGTTTGCATATGTAATGGCATTAGTATTTTTATTATTTCGTCCACAAGGATTGTTTGGCGATAAAATCATCGAGAGGGTTTAAGACTAATGATTTACAAAGAAACAGGACAATATAAATCTTCATATAAGTCAGACCATGCTATTTTTCCTCTTATTCAGGATAAAATTGCTTTTAGCATGTTAATGCTAATTGCATTTCTTGTAATTCCTTTTGTTATCGATAGTTACTGGGAAAAAGCAATACTTGTACCATTTTTAATTTTTTCTTTAGCTGCAATCGGTCTTAATATCTTAACTGGATATTGTGGTCAGGTTTCGCTTGGAACTGGTGGGTTTATGGCTGTAGGTGCTTTTTCGACCTATAAAATCATGACTTCTTTTCCTGATTTAAATATAATGATTATTGTTTTAATTTCTGGCTTAATTACCGCTGCAGTTGGAATTTTGTTTGGTCTACCTTCTCTTAGAATTAAAGGATTTTACCTTGCAGTAGCCACACTTGCTTCTCAGTTTTTTCTAGTTTGGTTATTTAATAAAGTTCCTTGGTTTTATAACTACTCTGATACTGGACAAATTACTGTATCAGAAAGAGTGATGTTTGGTGTGCCTGTAACTGGAGCTACCGCACCTCCTTACGCAACTTATTTATTTTGTTTAGTTTTAGTTGTAGCACTAGGCTTCGCTGCTAAAAACTTAATAAGAAGTAAAACAGGAAGATCCTGGATGGCTATTAGAGACATGGATATTGCAGCAGAGATAATAGGTGTGCCACCTTTAAAAACTAAATTAACCGCATTTGCAATTAGTTCTTTTTACATAGGTGTTGCTGGTGCTTTATATTTTGCAGTTTTTTTGGGTGCTATAGAAGTTACAGAATCTTTTGATATAATGACTATTTCGTTTCCGGTTTTATTTATGATTATTATTGGTGGACTTGGGTCTATGTTAGGCTCATTCCTTGGGGCAGCTTTTATTGTTACTCTTCCAATTGGTTTAAAATTTATAATGGTAGACATGGTTGGTCTATCCGCTGTTACTGCAAAACATTTTGAGATTTCTATATGGGGTCTCTTAATGATTATTTTTCTAATTGTAGAGCCTCACGGCCTTGCAAGACTTTGGTCCATCGCAAAAGAAAAGTTACGAAGATGGCCTTTCCCCTACTAAATTTTATTTAGTAGATTTTGTTAATTTTATCTCTAAGGGAGGATCTAATGAGAATAAAACAACTTTTAGTTGGAATGACAGCTACTGTTATTGCTATTTCTAGTTATGTAGAAATTGCGGTTGCTGATCTTAAATTTCCAATGCTGGTTTATCGAACAGGCGCATATGCACCTAACGGTATTCCAAACGCAGACGGTTTTGTAGATTATTACAAAATGATTAACGCCAGAGATGGTGGTATTGGCGGTGAAAAAATAGTTCACCCTGAGTGCGAAACTGGTTACAAAACTCAAGTTGGCGTTGAGTGCTACGAAAAAAATAAAAAAGACGCTATGGTTTTCCAACCTATGTCTACAGGTATTACATATCAGCTAATTCCAAAAGCAACTGCTGACGGTGTGACTGTTTATTCAACAGGATATGGAAGAACATCTGCTGCTAATGGAAAAGTTTTTAAGTGGGTTTTTAACGCACCTGTTACATATTGGGACGGAGCTTCTATTGCTGTAAGACACATTCTTAAAGAAAATATGGTAATATTAAGGGTAAAAAAATAGCCCTTGTTTACCATAACTCAGCATATGGTAAAGAGCCAATTAGAACTCTTCAAACTTTGGCTACAAAACATGGTTTTAAGCTAATGTTATTACCTGTAGATCATCCAGGGCAAGAGCAAAAAGCAACATGGTTGAAAATACGTAAAGCTCGCCCTGACAATATTTTAATGTGGGGTTGGGGTGTTATGAACTCTGTTGCAGTTAAATCTGCTGCATCTATTAAGTTTCCAATGGATAAATTCATTGGTATTTGGTGGTCAGGTTCTGAAAATGACGTTTTACCTGCTGGACAAGGTGCACACGGTTATAAATCTTTAACTTTTAATGCTCCGGGTACTGATTATCAGGTTCATAGAGATATTAAGAAATATGTCCATGATAAAGGTGAAGCTTCAGGCGATGGTTCACACTTCGGAACAGTATTATACAATAGAGGTTTATTCCAAGCTATGGTTCAAGTAGAAGCTGCTAGAGTTGCTCAAAAAATTCATGGTACTTCTAAAATCACCCCTGCTATGTACCGTGATGGTATGGAAGCTGTAGACTTAAGCGCAGAGAGAATGGCAGAAATAGGTTTTAAAGACTTCGCACCTCCATTTAAAAATACTTGTGAAAACCATGGTGGAAGTGGACTTGCAGCTGTTCAACAATGGGATGCAAAAAATAAAAAGTGGAATATGATCACTGAATATATGTATGGTGATTCTGATGTGGTTCAAAAATTAATCGCAGAAGATTCCTCTAAATATGCTGCAGAGCAAAAAATAGCTCTTCGTTGTAACTAAAAATTTGAGAGCCTAATTTTTTAGGCTCTCTTTTTTCTACAGGATAAATAATATGGATGACATTAAAGTAGCTAAAAAAAATAAATCACCTAATAGATCTGATGATATTTTAATTGTTAACAATATTGAAGTTGTATACAGCCATGTTATTTTAGTTTTAAAGGGCGTAAGTTTAAAAGTTAAAAAAGGTGGAATTACTGCATTGCTTGGGGGTAATGGTGCTGGGAAAAGTACTACCCTAAAGTCAATATCAACTTTATTATCTTCTGAAAGAGGAGAGGTTACAAAAGGGTCAGTTAACTTTAATGGTGAAGATATTCACGGTCTTGATCCTGCACAACTAGTTAAAAAAGGTGTCATCCAAGTTATGGAAGGAAGACATTGTTTTGAACATTTAACGGTTGAAGAGAACCTCCTAACTGGTGCCTATACTAGATCTAATTCCAAAGAAACTAAAGATGATTTAGAAAGAGTTTATAATTATTTTCCAAGATTAAGAGAAAGAAGAACTTCTCAAGCTGGATACACATCAGGTGGTGAGCAACAAATGATAGCTATTGGAAGAGCCCTTATGGCCCATCCAACTATGATATTGCTAGACGAACCATCTATGGGACTAGCCCCACAATTAGTTAAACAAATATTTGAGATTGTTGCTGAAATAAATAAGAAAGAAGGTGTTACAATTTTACTAGCTGAACAAAATACCAACGTAGCACTTCAATATGCAGAATATGCATATATTCTTGAAAATGGACGTGTTGTTATGGAAGGTTCAGCAGAATCTATGAGAGACAACGAAGATGTTAAAGAATTTTATCTTGGCATCTCAGGAGAAGGAAGACAATCTTTTAAAGATGTTAAACAATACAGACGTAGAAAAAGATGGCTATAAGATTAAATGAAAAAAATAATTTTTTTGATGGTTTGGAAATTAGAACCAACGATGAAAGAAATTCAGATCATTTAAACAAAGTTAACCAATTAATTGAACAAGCTTTAAACAATAAAAATCAGTCTTTAAGGTTAAACGGTAAACTCAGTGATTTAAATGATTTATCGTCTATTCCTCTATTGAGAAAATCTGAATTAACAAACAAACAAAGTAAAAATCTACCTTTTGCTAATCTTAAATGTGAGTGAAATCAAAAATTTTGCTCATATTTACAGATCTCCAGGTCCTATATATGACCTTGATGGTCATTCCCATAACTGGTGGCGATTTGCTAGAGCTTTACATGCAGCTGATTTTGGATATGGCGATATTGTTCAAAATTGTTTTTCTTATCATTTCACACCTGCAGGTGCAATGTTTGAAGAAGCAGCTAAAATTTTAAAATGTACAGTCTTCCCTGCTGGAGGAGATAATACAGACCTTCAACTTGAAGTGATGCACACTATTGGAACTACTGCCTACGTAGGCGTTCCAGATTTTTTGAAAATAATCTTGGAAAAAGCTGACGAAATGAAGGTAGCACTTCCTAAATTAAAAAAGGCAATGGTAACAGGTGGACCTCTTTTCCCAGCCGTTGCTAATAACTTTAAAGAACGAAATATTATAACTCGCCAATGTTATGGCACAGCTGATTTAGGTTTAGTAGCATATGAAGCTGCTGAAGGTGACGGCATGATTGTTGATGAGAGTGTTATCTTAGAGATAGTTAAACCTGGCACTGGGCACCCTCTCAAAGATGGTGAAGTTGGTGAAGTTGTAGTTACAGTACTTAATAATTTTGAGTTACCTATTATAAGATTTGCTACAGGTGATCTATCAGCAATTTTAGAAGGTGAAAGTTCAACAGGAAGAACTAATAAAAGAATCAAAGGTTGGATGGGAAGAGCTGATCAGACCACAAAAGTAAAGGGTATGTTTGTACAACCATCTCAAATAAATCAAATCTTAGAAAACCTAAAAATTAAAAATAATGCACGCATGATAGTAAGTAGGAAAAATGATAGAGATGAATTACTTCTTAAAGTTGAATCTAATATTGCCAATTCATCAGACACAGAAACTATACAACAAAAAATTTCTGATGAAATAAAAACTGTTATAAATTTAAAAGGAACATCTGAAATAGTTCCCGTTAACAGTTTACCTAATGATGGAAAAGTGATAGATGATATTCGAGATTTTGGAGGATAAAAATGATACTTAAAAATGTTAAAGCTGTAATTACAGGAGCTGGCAGTGGTCTTGGAGAAGGTACTGCAAGATACCTTAAAGAAAAAGGAGCGGAGCTTTTATTAATAGATTTAAATGCAGATGGCTTGAAAAGCGTTGCAGACGATATAGGTGCTCAATATTGTGTTGGTGATGTTTCTAACGAAGAAGAAATGAAAAATGCCATAGCTGATTTTAATGGTCTTAACTGTTTAGTTAATTGTGCAGGAATTGCCGTTGGAGCGAAAGTTGTATCAAGTAGAGGAATGCATGATTTAAACTTGTTTGAAAAAGTACTTAAAGTAAATTTAATTGGAAGCTTTAACATGCTCAGATTATGCGCTGATAAGATGCAATCTAATGAACCCGACCATGAAGGTGAAAAAGGTGTTGTAATTAACACAGCTTCAGTAGCAGCTTATGATGGACAAATTGGACAGGCTGCTTATTCTGCCTCAAAGGGTGGTATTGTAGGCATGACATTACCAATAGCACGTGAATTAGCTTCAAATGGAATAAGAGTTAATACTATAGCACCAGGTTTATTTGCAACTGCTATGCTATCAGGCATGAGTGAAGAAGTTCAACAAAGTTTAATAGCTACAACTATATTTCCAAAACGTCTTGGAACACCATTGGAATACGCTATGTTAGTTGAGAGTGTTCTAACTAATGTTTTATTAAACGGTGAAACAATTAGACTTGATGGATCCGTCAGATTAGCACCAAGATAAGTATTTTTTTGAAGATCTAAAAAATGAAAATAAAACCAAAGTACTTTGACGATTTCCGTGTTGGTGAATCTTTTGAAACTGAACCTAATTTTGTTTCAAAAGATGAAATCATTGAATTTGCATCAAAGTATGATCCACAAGCTTTTCACCTTGATGAAGAGGCCGCTAAAAATGGTCCTTTTGGACAACTAACTTCAAGTGGATTTATGACATTAGGAAAATCATTCACTCAAATATTTAATACTGATGTTTTCAATGGCTCTAGTATGGGAGCTTGGGGAATAGATGAATTAAGATGGACTAAACCCGTATATCCTGGTGACACTCTTAAAACTAAAGTTGAAGTGTTAGAAAAAAAATTATCTTCAAAAAATCCAATCAAAGGGACCGTAAGGTTAAAACAAACTGTTTCAAACCAAAACGGTGACATAGTTATGACTTGGATATCAAACTCAATGATTAAAGTTAAAACTAATTAATTAAAGTTTATACAAATGCTTTAATCGCAGCTATTAGAGCTACACCATAGATAAACATCATAATCAGCATAGTATTCAAAGAAAATCCCTTCATGAAAGAAGCTTTAGCTAATTGGCTAGCATGAAAGATTAAGTCTGGCCAAGTATATGATACAAAATCTCCTTGAGTGAAAATAACTTTAATTTTTCCCTTTTCATCTACGACTGGAAGTCTTCGAAACCTGTCATTTGACATAATTCTTAGCCAATCTAACACATCGTCATTTTCATTTGCCACTCTAGGATTTGGTGTCATAATCTCTTCCAATTTTGTGGTTTTAGAAGACATATTATTTTTAACTAATTTTTTTACAATGTCTCTTTCAGTTACAATACCTATTACCTTATCTTTATCATCAACTATAACTACTGATCCATAATTTTTTTCTGACATTATTTCAATAGCTTGAAAAACTTTGTCTTTCTTTAAAAAAGTAATTGGGACAGGTTTTGTTTTAAACTCTGGTCGGTCAATTAGCCTAGTACCTTTACGTATATCCAATGGTTTACCTCGAAGTATTTATTAATTTGATTATGATTGTCATTATCATAAATTTAACTTTATAGAAACTTAATTTAACTTTTTATCCAACCAACATAACCTTCATCCATACTTAAGACTTTCTCAAATCCATGTTGTACAAAAAAATTAGCCGCTGATTTACTTGAATTGCCGTGATAACAATAAATTAGTATAGTATCATTTTTATTTTTATCTTTTAAAAAATTATCAATATCTAAATCTTCTACATGAATTGCTTTATCTATATGCCCATTTAAAAAAGAGTTTCTATCTCTAATATCAATGATAGTTAAATTATCTTTATCTATAATTATTTTTGCTTCTTCTATAGATATACATTGAAAAGACATATTAGCTATATTGCTTCTATAATAACAGATATACCTTGCCCGCCACCAATACACATTGTAGCAAGACCATACTTACCTTTACGCTTTCTTAATTCGTAAATGAGCTTTGTCATAATTATTGCGCCAGTTGCCCCAACAGGATGACCAAGTGCAATCGCTCCACCGTTAACATTTACTTTTTCTGGATTAAGACCTAGTTGTTTGTTTACTGCACAAGCTTGTGCAGCAAAGGCTTCATTTGATTCTACTAAATCTAAATCTGAAACTTCTAAACCGGCTTTTTTTAAAGCCATTTTTGAAGCAGGAACGGGCCCCATTCCCATTTCATCTGGATCAACACCACCAAACCCATAAGAAACAATTCTAGCCAAAGGGTTGCCCTTTTTTGCTTTTTCTTCATTAGCAAGAATTAAAGCTGATGCGCCATCATTGATACCTGAAGCATTTCCAGCAGTCACCACTCCATCTTTTTTAAATGCCGTTCTTAATCCTGACAAACTTTCCATGGTAGTATTTGGTTTTAAATGTTCATCATTTTCAAAAATATCGATACCTTTTCTTGTCTTAATTTCAATTGGAAGAATTTGGTCTTTAAAAACCCCACCTTCTATAGCCTTATTTGCTCTTTGTTGACTTATGAAAGCAAATTCATCTTGCATGTCTCTACTTATTTGATATCTGCTTGATATGTTTTCGGCAGTAATGCCCATATGGCCATGACCAAAAGGGTCATGAAGGGCTCCTAGCATCATATCATGAACTTTCCCATCGCCCATTCTTGCTCCCCAACGAAAGCCTTCAACGATATGTGCACCATTTGACATGACTTCAACGCCGCCAGCCATTGCAATTGATGCATCTCCTAAAGCTAAGAGTTGAATAGCACTTATAATTGCTTGAAGCCCAGAACCACACAACCGATTTACTGTCAATGCAGCTGAATCCTTACTCAAGCCTGCTTGAAGGGCAATAACTCTACTCACATACATATCTCTTGGTTCTGTATGAATAACGTTACCAAAAACTGCATGTTCAATTTCTTTTGAATCATAACCTGATCTTGTAATAGCCTCTTTTGCTACTAAAGTACCTAAATCAACTGGAGAAAAGTTTTTAAGTGTTCCGCCAAAACTTCCTATTGCAGACCTATTTGCAGACATTATAAAAACGTTATTCATATTAAAATTCCCTTCTAAAATTTTATTTTTTAATTTGTTAGAACTAAATCTAAATCGTCTAAACTTTTGAAAAACTCGTTTACTCTAACATCGTCTACATCTTTAATATTTGATGGAGACCAATTAGGTTTTCTATCTTTATCTACAAGCATGGCTCTTACACCTTCAAAAAAGTCACCTATTTTCAGACACTTTTGTACCATTCTATATTCCATAATTAACTCGTCCTTTAAACTCATTTGCCTCGCTGCTCTAATTTGTTTTAAAGAAATTTTTAAAGATGTTGGTGATTTATGTTTCAACTCTTCAAATTGAGTATTGAAGAATTCATTATTCAATTTTGATAACGTTTCACACCTTTCAAAAATATCTTCAATTTGATCAAACGAGAACGCATCTTTAATAATTTCTTCATGTGCTAATAAAACACTATCTTCAGTTTTTGGATTTGAGGATAAACTATTTATAACTGAAGTAACCTTATCGTTAGTATCTGGCGAGGATGTGATTAATAAGTTTTTTAATTTCTCTATTTCTGTAGAAGCGACATAGTTAGTTGCAAGATTTAATGAAATCAAATCGTACGCTTTTAATTTTGCGCCAACAAGAGATAACCAGGCACCTATTCCTTTATCTAATTGTCCTAGTAACCAACCTCCTCCAACATCAGGAAAAAGTCCAATAGCAGTTTCAGGCATTGCAAACATTGTCTTTTCTGATGCAACCACATGGCTTCCATGCATTGAAATACCAACACCTCCACCCATAGTGAAACCGTTGATTAACGCAATAAAAGGCTTTTTAAAATTACTTATTTTATAATTCAAAGTATATTCATCATAAAAAAATGATTTTGATAATTGAGTAGGTGGACCACCATCAGCAAGAACTTCTTTTCTTAATTTAACAACATCTCCACCTGCGCAAAAAGATCTATCTCCAGCACCTTCTATTATAACACAATTAATTTCTTCCTTTACTTCCCATAAATTAAGATATTGATTTAATTTTTGAACCATTGGATAAGTTAGAGCATTTAGTCTATCAGGCCTGTTAAGCGTTATAACACCTACACCATTGTTCTCATTAAATATTACTTCTTCTAACATTTTCAAATTGTCCTTTTTATCTTAATTATTTTTTAAATGCCGTGAAATTATTACTCTCATAATTTCGTTAGTTCCCTCTAAAATTTGATGTACCCTTAAATCTCTAACAAGTCTTTCTAAGGGAAAGTCTTTTAAGTACCCATAACCACCATGAATTTGTAACGCCGTATTACATATTTCCGAACATATATCAGTAGTAAATCTTTTGGCCATTGCACAAAGTTTTGTAGCTTGAGGATCTTTATTATCTAAACTTGAAGCCGCTCTATAAACCATTAACCTAGATGCTTCTAATTCTGTAGCCATATCAGCTAATTTAAACTGAGTAACTTGAAATTGATCAATTGATTTACCAAACTGTTTTCTTTCTGCTGAATATTTAATAGACGCTTCTAATGCAGCTCTTGCTCCGCCTAATGAGCAAGCGGCTATATTTATTCTTCCACC
The DNA here is from genome assembly GCA_905181795.1 of uncultured Planktomarina sp. Taxonomy (GTDB): domain Bacteria; phylum Pseudomonadota; class Alphaproteobacteria; order Puniceispirillales; family Marisalimonadaceae; genus Marisalimonas. The sequence goes on from CAJIZD010000010.1 coordinate 96,222, forward strand.
ATCAAGACCTTTCATAGCAATTTTGAAACCATCACCCTCATTTCCAACTATATTATCAATTGGGATTTCACAATTATCAAAATTAACCATTGAAGTATGTTGACTATTCCAACCCATCTTCTTTTCCTGTTTACCAAAAGATAATCCTTTAGTTCCTTTCTCAACTAATAAACAAGAAACTCCATTTGCTCCCTCGCCACCAGTTCTACACATCACGGCAAAAACATCGCTAGTTGGTCCACCAGAAATAAAGCTTTTAGATCCATTTAATAAGTAGTGACTATTTCCTTTTTTTAACGCTGTAGTTTTTAACGCAGCTGCATCAGACCCCGAACCAGCCTCCGTTAGACAATAACTGGACATTATATCCATTGTAGATAATTTTTTGATAAATTTTTCTTTTAAATTTTCTGATCCATGAGAATCAATCATCCATGTTACCATATTGTGTATAGTCAAATAAGCAGCAGTAGAGACACACCCTCTTGATAACTCTTCAAACACAATTGCTGCGTCTAGTCGACTAAGTCCTGAACCACCATGCTTTTCATTAACATATATTGCCGCCAATCCAAGTTCAGCAGCTTTTTTTAGAGCCTCAACCGGAAAGATCTCTTTCTGATCCCATTCAGATGCATAAGGTTTGAATTCAGTTTCAGAAAAATTTTTAGCCATTTCTTTGATTGCTAACTGGTCTTCATTATATTCAAAATTCATCTAATGCCTCATATAAATTATACATTTAATAGATATTAAATTTAATTAGAATTCAATATCATTTCTGATGCTTTTTCTGCAATCATTAACGTTGGCGCGTTTGTATTACCTGAAGTAATAGATGGCATAATAGATGCATCAGCAATTCTTAAACCTTCAACTCCTCTAACTTTTAACTCTTCATCTGTTACTGAAGAGTTACTTGGCCCCATAGCACATGTACCTACTGGATGAAAAATAGTTGTACCAATATCTCCTGCAACTTTTTTCAGTTCTTCATCTGATTGAAACTGTATTCCAGGTGCGTACTCTTTAGGATTATACTTTTTCATGGCTGGCTGAGTGATTATCTTCCTTGCAAGCCTTATTGATTGAGCAGCAACAATTCTGTCTTGTTCTTCAGATAAATATCTTGGGTCAATATCTGGAGGTGATTTCGCATCTTTAGAATTTATATGAACGCTTCCCCTACTTTGGGGATTTAAATTGCAAACGCTCGCCGTTAATCCTGGAAAATCATGAAGTGGATCTCCAAACTTATCCAAAGATAGTGGTTGAACGTGAAATTGTAGATTTGGGGTTTCGTAAGATTCATCAGACATTGCAAACACGCCTAATTGACTTGGTGCCATAGACATAGGTCCAGATCTATTTAAAACATATTCTAAACCAATACCAATTTTCCCCAAAAGTGAGTTTGCTTTTTGGTTTAAAGTCACAGCATTCTCTAGTTTGTAGATAACTCTCAACTGGAGATGATCCTGTAAGTTTTCCCCTACGTTTACACTGTTGATCTTAGTTTGAATTCCTAAATCAGATAAAACTTTATGATTTCCTATTCCTGACAATTCTAAAATTTTAGGAGAGCCTATTGAACCAGCAGATAACACGACTTCTTTATTTACAAAAAATTTTTCTAATTTTCCATTTCTTGTAACGTCAACGCCTATTACTTTATTATTTTCTAAAATTAAATTATTAACCTCACATTTTTTTATAATATGTAAGTTTTTTCTGTTCTTAATTGGTTTAATAAATGCTTTTACTGTATTCCAACGAAAACCAGACTTTTGATTTACTTTGAAGTATGAAACTCCGTAATTATTACCATCATTAAAATCGTCTATTTGTGGAATGCCTGACTGCACAGTAGCTTTTTGAAAACTGTCTAAAATATCCCAAGATAACCTTTGCTGATTTACTTTCCATTCACCACCTGTTCCATGAAACTTATTTTTTCCACTAAAGTTATCTTCCATATCTTTAAAGTAGGGTAGAACATCATCCCAACTCCAACCCTCATTTCCCATTTGTCGCCATTGGTCGTAGTCATTCGCCTGTCCTCTCATATAAATCATACCGTTTATAGAGGAACACCCTCCCATAACTTTACCTCTAGGATAATTCAAAGATCTACCGTTTAATCCATTTTGAGCTGTAGTTTTAAATAACCAATCAGTTCTTTTGTTGCCCATACAATATAAATAGCCAACAGGTATATGAACCCAGTGATAATTGTCACTTCCACCAGCCTCAAGTAATGCTACAGAATATTTGCCATTTGCTGACAACCGATTCGCTAAAAGACATCCTGCAGTACCTGCTCCAACTACAATAAAATCAAATTTTAGGGACATAAAAAATTCCTTTTTAAAATTCCACCAATAAGGAGAATATTATTAAATTATAATATTTGATCTAGGAAATATTTACTATGTTAAAAATAAATTTTTAAAGTTTTTCTTAAAGCAGTATAAAGTATTTTTTTTAAAGGGGAAATTATGAGTTTATCAAGTGACGCATTTGAAGATCAAGATATTTTTATTGCAGATATTTTATCTAAAAATAAAATAATAGCTATGGTTGGAGCTAGTAAGAATTGGAAGCGACCTTCTAACTTTGTGATGAAATATCTACAAAAACATGGGTTCACTGTTATACCTATTAATCCTGGTAATGCAGGACAATTTATACTTAACGAATTATGCTACGCATCTCTTCAAGAAGTGCCTATTAAAATAGATATGGTTAATATATTTAGACCTAGTGAATTTTGTGCTTCGATAACTAAAGATGCCATAAACATTGGCGCTAAAACTGTTTGGATGCAGTTAGGCATTAAAAATGAGGAAGCTATTAATTTAGGCAAAGAAGCAAAGATAAATGTGATTTATGATAAATGCCCTAAAATGGAACATTCAAGATTATCTGGTGCACTTGGATTAGCCGGCTTTAATTCACGATTAATTTCTTCAAAAAGACCTTTCGTCAAAAACCCACCACATGCCAAAAGAAATGGAGGAATTGTAAAATCAAATGAACTAGAAACACTTTCTATACATGCGGGAACAAGACCTGACGCCTCAACTGGATCAAGAAGTATTCCAATTTATCAAACAACTTCTTTTACATTTGATGATACAGATCATGCTGCAAGTTTATTTAACCTTCAAGAGCCAGGTAATATCTATGCACGATTATCTAACCCTACAATTTCAGCTCTAGAACAAAGAATTGCTGCTTTAGATAATGGATTAGGTGCGTGCTGTGCTGCATCTGGACATGCTGCACAAATGTTAGCGCTATTTCCTCTAATGGAGCCTGGAGCAAAACTAATTGCTAGTTCTAAATTATATGGTGGTTCTATTACTCAGTTTACTAAAACTTTTAAAAATTTTTCTTGGAACGCTGATTTAGTTGATGTGTCTGATTTAGATGCTGTTAAGAATGCTGTTAAAGATAATTCTGTAAAAGTTTTATTTGCTGAAAGTTTAGCTAACCCTGACGGGAATATAACTGACATATCATCTCTGGCAGAAATAGCTCATGAAGCTGGTATTCCGCTTGTAATTGATAACACAATGGCAACACAAATTTTATGTCAACCTGGAAAATTTGGCGCTGATTTAATTGTTTACTCAACAACAAAGTTTTTGTCAGGACATGGAAACGCAATGGGTGGAGCTGTTGTAGATATGGGAAACTTCCGTTGGGATAAGGGCAGAACTTTTTCAAAACTAACTACTCCTGATTCCTCTTATCATGATATTAATTTTTATGAAAGCTTTGGAAACCATGCATTTATTAATTATTGCCATGCAAGTGTACTAAGAGATTTAGGATCAACAATGGCTCCATTAAATGCATATTTAACGCTAATTGGTTTAGAAACACTTCCATTAAGGATGAAGCAACACATGAAAAATGCTGAAATAGTTGCTAATTTTCTTAAAAATCATTCAAAGGTTAATTACGTGTCTTGGGCAGGCTTTAAAGAAAACATTTATCATCAGTTAGCAAAAAAATACTTTAAAGATGGATTTGGATCAGTTTTTACATTCTCTTTAAAAAGTGGATATGAAGGAGCTATGCAATTAGTAGAAAATTGTAACTTAATATCTCATCTTGCAAATGTAGGTGATACAAGATCATTGATTGTACATCCTGCATCAACAACACATAGACAACTAAGTAACGAACAAAAAGAAAAATCTGGAGTTGGTGATTCTATTATTCGTTTATCAATTGGGTTAGAAAGTCATAAGGATATTATTGCTGACTTAGAAGGAGCCTTATCAACAATATAACGTAAATGTTTACTTAATAGTTTTATAAACATCATATTTCTTCCAGAAATAATCAGCTTACTTTGCACTTGTTATACCTAATTTATAATTATATAAAATAGTGTATGTATAAATTAGAGGAGCCTAATCATGGACGGATTATGTTGTGGCCCGGGTTATGCTAGCCCTTCAGAAGCTATTCAAGCCCCAAGAGAAAAATTATTATATACGATAGCTATTTATACTGGGACTGGAATTCAAAAACCTGACTATCTTGCAACTATTGATATAGATCCAGATAGCAAAAATTATTCAAAAGTTATTCATAGACTTGAAATGCCTGGGATTGGAGATGAACTGCATCATATGGGTTGGAATGCATGTTCGTCATGTCATAGTGACGAAAAAATGAGTCGAAAATACTTATTAGTACCAGGAGTACGTTCTAATAATATATATGTTGTTGATACTGCAACTAATCCTTTATCACCTAGTATTTATAAAATAATTGACGGATCTGAAATTAAAACCAAAACAAACCTTTCAGGACCCCATACAGTTCATTGTTTAGGATCTGAAATTATTATTTCTTTTCTTGGTGACGCTAGAGGAGAAGCTCCAGGTGGGTATTTGCATCTAAATAAAGATTTTGAAATTCAAGGTCGTTGGGAAAACTCTATGGGAGACATTCCTTTTAGTTATGACTTTTGGTATCAACCACGCCATAATGTTATGATTAGTTCTGAATGGGCAGCACCAAATACTTTTATGCCAGGATTTGATCTTGAAGAAGTTGGACACTTAAAATATGGTCGCCGATTACATGTTTGGGATTTTGTGAAGAAAAAACCAATTGAAACAATGTATTTAGGCGAAGATGGGCTTATACCACTTGAAGTCAAGTTTTTACATGACCCCAATAGTAGCCATGGATTTTGTGGCGCAGCTCTTAGCACAAATGTAATTCATTTCTGGAAATCTAAAGAAGGTAAGTGGGAGTGGGAAAAAATTATTGACGTCGACAATGAACCACATCCAGACTGGCCGATTCCAATACCTGGTGTAATGTCAGCTATATTAGTTTCAATGGATGATAAATATCTCTATATAAATAATTGGTTGCATGGTGATATGCGTCAATATAATATTTCTGATCCTCATAAACCTGTTCTAACTGGACAAATATGGATGGGAGGTCTTTTAGACAAAGCACCTGTTGTAAATGGAGTTAAAATTGCAGGTGGACCACAAATGTATCAATTATCCCTAGATGGTAAGAGAATGTACGTAACAACATCTCTTTTTTCAACATGGGATAATCAATTTTATCCAGATATTCGTACCCAAGGTGGCGTTATGCTTATGATTGATTGTGATGTAGAAAATGGTGGTATGAAAATTAATGAAGAATTCGTTGTTGATTTTGGAAAAGAACCTAATGGACCCAGTCGATGTCATGAAAGCCGTTACCCGGGTGGTGATTGTACAAGTGATATTTGGTTATGAATAAAATTACAATTGCTAATCGCGGTAATAGTTTTTTTAAAGTGAAAGGGTCAAAGCCCTTACTACATGAATTACGTGAACTAGGACTTGATCTACCTTACGGATGTCAGTATGGCGGGTGTATAACGTGTGCTGCCAAGCTTATCGAAGGCAAAGTTGACCAACGAGCTCAAGTTGCTCTAAATAATAGGCAAATAAATGATGGTTATGTAATTTTATGTGTCGCTCGCGCTACAACTGATTGTACTTTTGAGATTGGCGTTGAAAGTCATGACAAGCTTTATCGTAATCCTTTCATAGATCCTCTTGCTTCTCATGAATTAAAAGCTAATATTGCAACGAGAAAAGACATTAAGGAATGATATTTATGAATCATAACGAACCTTACGATGATGAATATTTGCAAGATATCCTAAGCTCAATTAAAACTATTGCGATGGTTGGAGCAAGTCCTGACAAAACAAAATTTAGTTATGGGGTACTTCGTGTTTTGAGTGAAACTGGCTATGACATGATACCCGTCAATCCAAGACCAAACCTTCAAGAAATTAGAAATCTAAAAGTTTATCCAAGTCTAAAAGCTATTGATAGACCTGTAGATATGGTTGAAGTTTTTCGGAAATCTGAGGACTTATATAAAATTACTGAGGAAGCAATAGCTATCAACGCTAAAGTTCTATGGGCACAAATTGGAGTTATTGACCATGATGCTGCTAAACTTGCTGAGGAAGCAGGTTTAAAGGTTGTTATGAACCGGTGTCCAAAGATTGAACTTTTTCGACCTTTTTGGAAACCGAGACTTGATCTTAAAATCTAAGTATTAATTCCACTCAGGTAGTCTTTTTTCTAAAAAAGCACTAATACCTTCATGAGCATCTAACTCCAACATATTCTTCGCCATCACTTCTGATGTATAGTTGTAAGCTTCAGATATAGGCATCTCTACTTGCTTGTAAAAAGCTTCTTTACCTATTTTTACTGTTGAAATAGGTTTAGATGCTATTAAATTTGCTAAACTCATAGTCTTATCTTGAAGTTGGTCAACAGGGACACAGTGATTTATTAAGCCATAGTCTACTGCATCTTTTGCGCTCATGCTTTCACCTGTTAAAAGCATTTCCATAATTTTCTTTCGACTAATATTTCTTGAAACAGCAACCATTGGCGTTGAACAAAACAATCCAATATTTACACCAGGCGTCATAAAACTGGCATTTTCCGATGCTACAGCTAAATCACAACTAGCTACTAATTGGCAACCTGCAGCTGCTGCAATTCCACAAACTTCTGCTATTACTGGTTGTGATAAATGCATTATTGTTTGCATTAAATTAGAACATTCATTAAATAAATTTTGAAAAAACTCTTTGTTGTTTTTGTTCTGCCTTAGCTCTTCTAAATCGTGCCCAGCTGAAAAGCCTGGGCCTTCAGAGGATATGATTAAAACTTTTACATTTTCTTGTGAAGAAACCTCTTTTAAAGATTTTGTTAAAGCTTTAATTAATTCTAAAGATAATGGATTATGCTTTTTACCGTTACTTAATTCGACTTTAACCACATGATTAGAGACATTTGAGATTTTAAAAAATTTTTTCATTGCACAACCTTAATTTAAACTGTCTATAAGTTAAGTATGAAACAACTATATATTTTTGGTCAATCATTAAACTAATTTAATTTGATTGTTTAAAAAAATACTGAATAATAAAATACCATTAAAAGTTATTTTAAACTAACCAAAGTAAAGAAATATATTTTGTTAAAAAATCACAATTGGAAGCTCTTTGCTTTGATTGCAACTGGAGCAGCTGCACTTGCAATAGCCATTGGGATAGGTAGGTTTAGCTATACTCCAATTTTACCTTATATGTTGGAAGAGTTAAATTTAAGTAAAACTAATGGTGGATTAATTGCTTCTTGGAACTTTTTTGGTTATTTGTTTGGTTCTCTCATTACCATTCTGCCTATATTTAAGAACAGAGTAAAACTTTTCTTTTTAACTGCAGTTATAATCTCACTATTAACAACTTTGTTAATGGCTTTTAATAATGACATAATCATATTTATTTTAATTCGATTTCTTGCAGGTGTGTCTAGTGCATTTGTGTTAATTTTTGGAACGGCTTTAATTCTTCCTTCTATTCAAGCCTTTGGAAAAAAATCATTAAGTACTTCACATTTTATGGGCGTAGGTTTTGGAATAGTTTTTTCTTCAATATTAATTTCTATTTTGGGAAGTTTAGGATTTATTTGGAACGAATTATGGATAGGTGTTTCCATTTTATCATTAATTCTTGCTATTCCTATTTTTATATATACGCCAAATGAAATAATCTTGAGTGCACCCAATAAAATATCAAAATCCACGAGTACTTTTGGATTTTCTTTAATTACTGTCTCATATGGTCTCTACGGTTTTGGTTATGTAATTTTAGGGACATTTATATCTGCAATGGCAAGAGAAACTACAGGACTTGAGACAACAGAGTTTTATGTATGGTTTTTAGTTGGGCTTACAGGCATACCAATGGTTATTTTTTGGCCGTGGTTTGGCAAAAAAATTGGTAATGATCTAGCTCTTTTCTTGGCCTGCCTTATTATGGGAATAGGTATATTTATGCCCGTTATATATGAAAATAACTTTGGTATTATTTTAGCTTCTATTTTACTAGGCTCAACCTTTATTCCTATTACTGCACTCGCATTTTTAGAAGGCCAATCTAGATATAGCGGTTCGATAAGAGTTTCAACGGCAATATTAACGTCCTCGTTTAGTATAGGACAAATGATTGGGCCTTATTCTGGTGGTGTAATGATTGACTTATTTAAGTCTTACAGTATTGCTTTATCTGTTTCGTCAATCGCACTTTTTATTGCCGCTCTATTAATGATAAATCCATCTAGATACAACCATTTAAATTTTAAAAAGTTTCTTTAAGTATTTGGGAACCTAATATGGCTACAGGTTCTGTTTGTTGACCAACCTCAAAACCGTTAGTGCCTGCATTGTTGCCGTCAATTACTCTTTTTGCAATACCTTGCAATATTCCAGCAAATCTAAAACTATTAAATGCTAATAAAAATTTCCAATATTTAGGTTTATCAAGACCAGTTTTATTTAAATAGATTTCTAAAATTTTTTCTTCTGAGGGAATACCAGAGTTGGACAATAATTTCTTGTTGTTTCCTAAACCTCCGATTGGCCAATCTTTATCAAATCTAAGCATTAAAGCCCAATACGATAAGTCAATAAAAGGCGAAGCTAGGGTTGATAATTCCCAGTCTAATAAACCAATTACTTTTTCTTTATTTAACATCATGTTATCTAAACGAAAATCACCATGTAGTAGGCACGGTGGAAGTAAATCAATCTCTTCTGGTATATTCTTTGGTATATTCTCTATTAAATATTCCATACTCTCTATCTCTTTGGTTTGAGAGTTTCTATATTGATTTATCCATAATTTAATTTGTCTATTTAAATAACCTTCAGGTCTTCCAAATCTTTCTAATCCAATCTCTTTAATATTTATTAATGTTAATTCTGTTAAAATATCAATTTTTTGATTATATAATTGTTTTTTTTGTTCAACTTCATAATGTGCTAAAAATGGATCAAATTCGTGATTTCCATCTAAAAAATCCATTATGTAAAACTCTGTTCCAATTATTTCTATATCCTCACAGTAACCATATGTTTTAGGTACAGGTATTTTTGAATTTTCAAGTGCGCACATGACCTTGTGTTCACGATCTATACGATGAGCTCCTTTTAATAATTCACCTTGAGGTTTTGTCCTAATTACAAAGTTTTTGTTATCCGTTTTCATTAAGTAAGTTGGATTAGATTGTCCAATTTCAAATTTTTTTAATTCAAAAACATCTATGGCTAATTTTGTGTTGTTTTTTATCCAATTATTTAAATTTACAATTTTATTTTTTTCTATCATTTGCAAATATATCATATTCAATATTAACTTTAGTTATGACCAGTATAACGCAATTTTGTTTTGCTAGGATTTTTATTTATGAATAAAATTTTAAACACTATTTTAATTACTGGTGCTAGTAGAGGTTTAGGCGCAAATTTTGCTAAGGTATTAGCTAATGAAGGTTTTAAAATTATAGGTGTAAGCCGAAATAAAAATGAACTTGAAAAAGTAATTACGAGTTTACCTAATCAATCACTAAATCATGACTTCATTGAATTGGATATTACTAATGATCAAGATGTTCAAACAAAATTAAAACATCTCAATCTTTACGGTCTTATAAATAATGCAGGAATTGCTAATACAAAGCTATTACATGAAGAAACTAATTATGATTTAAGTAAAATAATCGATGTTAATTTAATGGGTTCCCTGAACGTTTCTAGAATTGTTATTCCTAATATGATTAAGAATCAAAATGGTAAAATTATCAATATAGCCTCTACTTTAGGATATAGACCCTTACCTTTTGTTGGTGCTTATTCTGCTACTAAAGCAGCATTGATTCAAGTTACTAAATCTCAATCAATTGAGCTAGCTAGATATAATATTACTGTCAATGCACTTGCTCCAGGCTATATTCTAACCGACATTAACCGTGATCAGCTTGAAGGTAAAGCAGGCGATATACTCAAAAAAAAGATCCCACTTAAGAGGTTTGCTTCTGTAGACGAGTTAAACCCCATTATTTCTATGTTACTTAACCGTGATAACACTTATATGACTGGTGCTGTTATTGCTGTAGATGGAGGTCTAAGCACTGGTCTTTAATCTTTTAGGAGTCTTTTATGGATTTTCATCTTCCTGATGATATTGAAAAATTAAGAATAAAAACCAAGCAATTCGTCGATGCTCATATTATTCCATTAGAGTCCGACAAATCATCATATGATGATCATGAAAATATCAATTTATCCCTTTTAAATGAAATTAAGAAAAGAGTTAAAAAAGAGGGTCTTTGGTCTCCTCAAATGCCAACATCCAGAGGAGGTCTTGGTTATGGACCTATTGGTATGTCTGTACTTTATGAAGAAATGAATAGATCTATTTTTGGACCTGTATGTTTTAATTGCGCCGCACCAGATGATGGCAATATGTATATATTAAATAAAATAGCCACAGAGGATCAAAAATTAAAATGGCTTGATCCTATTATCAACGGGGATGTTAGATCAGCACTAGCTATGACAGAACCCGCTCCAGGGGGAGGGTCTGATCCTTCTATGATTAAAACCGAGGCTATCTATAAAAATAATAAGTGGATTGTTAACGGTCTTAAATGGTATATTACAGGTGCTGGTATTGCTTCTCATTTTATTCTGTTAGCTAAAACTAAAGACGGCTTAACTGCTTTTCTTTATCATAAAAATCAACCAGGTTGGAGGATTAAAAGACGTATCCCTATTATGGGTCCAGAAGAGCATGGTGGTCATTGTGAGATAGAATATAATGGTCTTGAAATTCCTGATGAAAATAGATTAGGTGAAGTAGGAAAGGGACTTAAAATAGTTCAAATACGATTAGGGCTTGCTAGGTTAACTCATTGTATGCGTTGGATTGGTCTGTCTAAACGCAGTCTTGAAATTGCCCTTGATTATGTCTCACATAGAGAAGGTTTTGGTATTAAGTTAGCTGATAGAGAAAGCGTTCAGGTTAAATTAGGTAAAGCTGCTATGGATATCGATATTGCACGTTTGCTTGTTATGCGTGCTGCTTGGAAAATTGAGAATGGTAGTAAATCTAGGCAAGATGTTTCCATGGCTAAAATACATGTTGCTGACACCTTAAACAATGTTTGTGACACTGCTATTCAGTTAAATGGCGCTAAAGGTTACAGTAAAGATATTGTTTTAGAATGGATTTACCGTTACGCTCGACAAGCTAAACTTGTTGACGGTGCTTCTGAAGTTCATCAAATGATCATTAATAGATTTTTTAACAAAAATAAATCTGATTTTTGGCATTGGGGTGTTGGAAATGACATTTAAGTCAAAGTATTTGAACAATTCCATCTAAATTTTTTACTATTGCTTCTGGTTTTCCTGGTAACCTCTCTAATTTACCATTAAATCTATTTACCCAAATAGTTTTAAAACCATAATTAGCTGCAGCATGCATATCCCAAGCATTACTTGAAAAAAATGCTACCTGATTATTATTGACTTTATACGTATCTTTAACTAGGTCATAAACCTTACTAGATGGTTTAAATACTTTACATCTTTCAACTGATATTACTTCATCTAATAGGTTTTCAATTTGTGCATTTTTTACTGCACTTTCTAACATTTTATCACTTCCATTCGATAAAATACCTGTTTTAAATCCTCTTTCTTTTAATTTTGTTAGTATGTTTTCTACTTCTGGATAAGCTTCTAATTTTAAATATAAATCTAATAATTTATTTTTTAATATTTTGTTTTCAATGTTCAAAACTTCCATAGCGTATTCCAACGCGTTTTCAGTTATCTTCCAAAAATCTATATACTCGTTCATTGAGTTCCTTAACCAGGTATATTCGACTTGTCTTAAACGCCACAAAGTTGCAAGTTCTTGCCATTTTTCACCCACTTCTATAGATAATTCTCTACAGGCAGCATTTACATCAAATAACGTTCCATATGCATCAAATATACATACTTTTGTTTTTTCCATTCTTTACACCCCTTTTTGACTTAAGTAGTCGTAATATCCGCCAACATTCGATTGACTCCATTCGATAAATTTTAAATTATTTATTCTTCTTATAGCAAATTCTCTTGATATTTTATTATGTTTTTCTTTTTGAGATATTATTTGGTATTTTTTATAAGCTAAATTTATTTTATGTGAAAAACCTTCTTCTTTTGTAACTGAATTTTTTTGTATATTTAATTTGTAATAAACTCCCTTGCTATTTTGATCTTTCTTTTATGTTTATTGAGGATATATGACGTATTATAGACATCTTGACTCTTTAATAATTTAAATTTTATTTGTTCACTTTTTTTTATAAATGGATGAAAACTACAAGGTACCTTTCCAATATCACTTAATTGTAAATAACCAGTATTTTGACCTTCAAATTTTTTTATTAATTTACCATTCTCGAATACATATGTTGGAGAAAATGCAATCCCATTCAATTTTACTAGATTATACATTTTTTCTAAATAACTATCAGACCATTCATCATCTGCATCTAAAAATCCTATGTACTTACCTTTTGCTTTATCTACTCCTAAATTTCTAGCATTACCTGGTCCTGTTTTTATTCCATTTGTTTTAAAGATTCTTAAATAGAAATTATTTTTTAATTTTGGTAAAAACTTATTATATTTTTTACCATCATCTATAATTAATATTAACTCTACCTTTAAATTTTTATCAGAAATAAACTGATTATTAATAGAGTTTATTGTTCTTACCAGTGTTTTTTGCGCCTCATAAACTGGAATAATGACTGATAAATTTATTTTCATTTTTATTTCTTTTGTTTTTCTTTATTATTAACTATCAATTGTTTTTTTACAAAATATTAATTAATAGGAAAATTCCTAATGACTCCTCTAATTTTGCACCCAACTAAATGGAATGATTACTCATTAATTGATTCAGGATATGGACGAAAATTAGAAAGATTTGGTCCTTATATGTTTTCAAGACCAGAACCTCAAGCTCTTTGGTCTCAAAATTTATCCAAAAAAATATGGGATAATGCTGCTGGAACCTTTTGAGCGGAGTCAGCACTTGAAGATAAGGATGAAGGTGGGAAATGGTCTCTTAAAGCAAATATTCCTGAACGTTGGGAAATGTCATATGAAAATATTAAATTTTACGCTATGCCAACTGCATTTAGGCATCTTGGTTTTTTTCCAGATCAATCTCCACACTGGATTTGGGCAGCTCAAAAAATCAATAAATTTATTTTAAATACATCTACTCCCAACCCACCTAAGAATTCTTAATCTATTTGGCTACTCTGGCTTAGCGTCACTACATGCAGCATCAAACGGCGCCTCAGTAACACACGTTGACGCCAGCAAAAAAGCTATCAGTTTTGCCTTTGAAAATAGAAATTTATCCTCCTTTTCAAATTTACCAATTAAGTATCTCACTGATGACGCCCTTAAATTTGTTAATAGAGAAATTAGAAGAGAGAATAGATATGATGCAATTATTCTAGATCCTCCTAAATATGGCAGAGGTCCAAATGGAGAGAAGTGGGAATTACAAAAAGATTTGCCTATTTTATTAAATCTTCTTCCTCAAATATTGTCTAAAAACCCACTATTTGTCATACTTAATAGTTACGCAATACGTTCTAGTTATTCATCACTACATTATGCGCTAAGAGAAGTTATGACAACTTACAAAGGGAAAGTCGAATCTGGTGAAATATCTATTTTTGAAGATCAAGATGACCCAAGAGAAATTAGCACTGCAATATTTGCAAGATGGGAAAGTAACAGCTATTAATTAGGATTTTTCCTAATTGATTCATATAGCGCAACACCTGTAGAAACCGCTAAGTTTAAACTGTCTGAACTACCTAACATTGGCATTTTAATTATTTGATCACATGAACTTAAAATTTTATTAGACAAACCTTTTTGCTCATTACCCATAACTAAAACAAATGGAAGGTCCCATTTTGTTTCAGTATAATCACTTGCATTTTTTAGTGCAGTACCAATTAAACTTACTTTATTTTTAATTTTCCATTCTATAAAATTCTCAACGCTGGAGTGGATTATATTTATGTTAAAAATAGCACCCATGCTTGCTCTTACAGATTCATAAGAAAAAGGGTCTGTACACTCGCCTAACAGAATACACCCTCTTGCTCCAACAGCATCCATTGTCCTTAAAATAGTTCCTAAGTTGCCTGGATCCCTTATGCATTCCAAAGCTACAAAAGTATTTTGATACAAATTTAACGGTAACGTGCTCTGTTTCTGCTCTATAACACCTAATACATTTTGTGGATTATCTTTATGTGAAATTTTTTTTAAAATATCAGGTGTAACTCCGATTATGTCCCCACCTTTGGATATAATTTTATTTATGAGCTCGTTTATTAGAATGTTATCAACATTAGATTTGTCGAAAAGAAAATATTTAAATGACCAACCATTATCCAAAGCTTCTTTGCATACCCTAATTCCCTCAGCTATAAATAAATGTAACTCTTTTCTATACTTGCGGTGAGACAAACTACTAATTGTCTTAATTGTAACATTAGAGAGGCTAATAATTTCGGATTGTTTCCCAATTTTAGTCAAATTTAAAACCTAAACTAATTCTAATTTAGCAGCATTCTTAATTGAAGAAATTAGTGATGATAAACCATTTTTTCTAGTCGGAGATAAATGTTCGTCTAAACCAATTTGTTCTAAAAAATTAGTATCAATATCTAATATTTCTTGGGGCTTTCTTCCAGAATAAACTTTAAGCATTAACGCTATTAAACCTTGCACAATTGCCGCGTCGCTATTGGCTATGAAATTAATTGATCCATCATTATTTACTGAATTACTGAAATAGACAACAGATTGACACCCTTTAAGTTTATTCTTGTCTACTTTTAATTTTTCGTCCATTTTCGGAACGTTTCTTCCCAGGTCTATCAAATATTGATATTTATCTTCCCAGTTTTCAAAAAAGGAAAAGTCGTCAATTAATTCTACAATTTGTTTATTATAATCTGTCAAAAAAAACGCCTTATTAATCTATTACATAAATAAACTTATAACGAGTACAAATCAAGATCGTTAAAATTTAATATTAATTCGTTCAACGTAATATTATATTGTAATTTATAAGGTAATGTAATATTTTTCAAAAAAAGGGAGGGTATATTAATGCTATCGTTCCGAAATCACACGAAAACCTTTTCGTTGCTCAGTGCACCTATTGTATTCATTATTCTAATTTCAATTACTTGTTTAAGGATATATTCCTTATACACCTCACCAATTGAATTATCTGTAGACGAAGCTCAATACTGGGACTGGTCAAGAAACATAGAATTCGGTTATTTTACAAAACCACCCATAATAGCTTGGGTGATAGCACTCTCAACAACTATTTTTGGAAATGAAGAGTGGGCAGTAAGATTATGTTCTCCATTAATACATCTTTTTATCGCAATAGTCCTATGGGGAACATCTTACATTGCTTTTGGAGCGAAGGCTGGCAGAATTGCAGCATTAATATGGATTTTCACTCCAGCAGCATCTCTAGGAAGCTTTGTCATATCTACAGACACTCCTCTATTATTATTTTGGTCATTTTGTATATTCTTTATGTTTAAATTATTTAAGAATCAGAGCATTGTGACTGCCATCTTAGTTGGCATGTCTCTTGGTCTTGCTTTCTTATCTAAATATGCAGCTTTATATTTTCTTATATTCTTAATTTTATGGTGGTTAATTTATGATAGAAGTAAGAACTTAAGTATAAAAAATCTATTTATTATAATTATAACAAGTATATTAATAGCAAGCGGGAATATATATTGGAATTACATAAATGACTTTGTTACAGTTAGTCATACAGTTTCAAATGCAGATCTTACAAAAATTATATTGAACTATAAAAACGTAGTTGACTTTTTATCCTCTCAATTACTCGTTTTTGGGCCGATATTTTTACTCTTATTCATTTTCCTATCATTTGATATTTTTGTTAAGAAAGGGAATATTTCTTTCTTAGCTTTTCTTTCTTTACCAATAATTATCCTAATAACTGTCCAAAGCTTTCTTAAAATTTCAAATCCAAACTGGGCTATTACAGCATACGTGGCTGCCACAATAATTCTTAGTGCGTACGTTGTAGTTCAGAAATATATATTTTTAAGAACCTTTTTTAAAATTGGTTTTTTAGTAAACTTTATTTTATCAATCTTTATTTTAAAAGTTACGCTAACTGGAAATTTTTATCCTTTAGAACTCAAGTCTGATCCATTGAGAAAAACTCTTGGTTTTGAAAAGATATCAAAAAAAATAGAAAGTAACTTCCAAACTAATCAAATATCATCAATAGTATTTGAAACTAGAGGTGATATTTCTAGGTTTAATTATTATCTCAATAGAACTAATAATTTATTCAAAAATAAAATATACCTGAAAAGTAACAGTCTAAAACCGGGCAATTTCTATGAAGCTAATTATAATTTTGATAACAAACAATTTAGATCTGGTGAAAAAGTGTTAATAGTTAGCAATAAATCAAATGTCACAAACTATCCCAACCTTTTAGAAATCAAACTAATAAATAAAGTATCGGTCAACACAATAAAGGATATTTATAGAACTTATTATTTATTTACTGGTATATACAAATAGCTTTTATTTATTATATTTTTCAAAAACACTTAATGTCTCTGCACTAACATGATGCTCAATACCTTCTGCATCATTTTTGGCAATGTCACTATTAACACCTATCTTAATTAAGAAATTATAAACGATTTCATGTCTTTTTTTACAATAATCGGCTAAAATTTGCCCCTTGTCAGTGAGGAATATGGATCTATATGGTTTACTAACAACTAGACCATCTCTAACTAACCGCCTAATTATACTGTTAACTGTTGGCCCCGTAACGCCAAAATGCTTAGCTAAATCAACGGCCCTTGCTTCACCTGCATTTCTAATCAAATCAGCAATCATTTCAGTATAGTCTTCTGCAGTTTCGCTATTCCTAGCATTTCTTACTTGTTCAAACCTGTCAGAATTAAACTCTAAATCATCATCATTCATAAATTAACTCACAAAAGTTAGCTCATGCTAATATTTTTAAAATCTTTTTACAATTATTTATAAAATTTTTATTGTAAATTGTTTTGATTCGAGAGTTGTGATAACAATGTGAATAAAATAGGTAATGAAATGAACAATGAAAAAAGATTAAAAATAGAATCAGAAGTTTTAAAAAAACTTATATCTCATCTTCAAAAAAGAACTGATGTACAAAATATTGATTTAATGAACTTAAGTGGTTTTTGTAGAAACTGTCTCTCCCGCTGGTATAGTGAAGCAGCCAATGAAAACGGAGTTGAGCTCAATAAGGATGATGCTAAAGAAATAGTGTATGGAATGCCCCATTCTGTTTGGAAAGATAAATATCAAACTGAAGCTACTGAAGATCAAAAAAATAAATTCAAAAACAAAGAAACAGAAACTCATTACTATGAACGAAATATTAAATAACGAAATCACAGAATCTAAATCTAAAGATGATCGACTTAAAAGCTTTATAGAGAGGATTGAAAGACTAGAAGAAGAAAAAAGTAATATTCTTGCTGATATTAAAGAAGTTTATTCTGAGGCTAAAGGGATAGGCTATGATCCAAAAATTATGCGCAAAGTATTAATAATACGTAAAATGGATATAGATGAAAGGTTAGAACAAGAAGCCTTATTAGATACTTACAGGAATGCTTTAGGTATTTTTTAAAATATGACAGATCACTTTGGAGATAACCTTGTTAAAAAAATTAGAGACACACAATCTTTCTTATGCCTAGGTATTGATCCTCATCTAGACTTAATACCTAATATTTTTGATCTTCAAAATAATTCCTCAAACATTGATAGCAAAAGTTGAAAAATTTTGTTTTTCACTTTTAGATAGCGCTAAAGGTTTAGTGCCTGCAATAAAACCTCAAATTGCGCTATTTGAACAGCTTGGTCCAGATGGTATGAAGTTACTTGCGTCTTTATGTAAATATGCACAATCTCTAAATTTTTTAATTATTATGGATGCAAAAAGAGGAGACATAGGAAGCACTAGTCAAGCCTATGCAAATGCGTATTTGGGAGAAAATGCTCCTTTCCCAAGTAGTGCTTTAACTGTTAATCCATGGCTAGGAATTGATAGTTTAGAGCCTTTTTTTAAAAAAGCCTCTGAAACAAGTAGTGGTTTATTTATTTTGGTTCATACCAGTAATAATGGTTCAAAAGATATTCAAGAGACAACTCTTACGAGTGGTGCTAAATGCTATCGAACACCTAGCTAATATATTAAGACCTATTGTAGAAAAGTATAAAGGTGATCTAGGATTATCATCAATAGGAATTGTCTCTGGAGCTACATTTAAAGAGGAATCTTTAGCATTAAGAAAATTATTGCCGAGTGCTCCATTTCTAATTCCAGGGTATGGTGCTCAAGGTGCCTCAGCTAAGGATGCGTGTGCCCCTTTAATTCAAGATACAACATTTCCCAATCTGCTAAATTTTGGCTTGATTAACGCCTCAAGAAGCATATTGTTTCCAGAAGAAGCTTATTTAGCCAAAAATATTGAAGAATGGAAAAAAATAATTATAAATAATATTAATTCTACAAACGATGAGTTAATAAATATTAATAATTAATTAATAATGAGATACCTTGATGAGTAAATCGGATAAAGACTTAAATGCTCTTGGCTATAAAAGTAAAATTCCAGACTTTCCTGATAAAAATATTCTTGAAAAAGTTCCAAACCCAAAAATTGGTATTGATTATTCAGTAAGATTTACTTGCCCAGAATTTACGTCTATTTGCCCAGTTACATCTCAACCAGATTTTGCTCATATTGTTATAGACTATGTTCCAAATCAATTGATAGTGGAGAGTAAATCTTTTAAGTTATATCTCCTAGGATACAGAAACCATGGGGCGTTCCATGAAGATTGTACAATTTCAATTGCTCAAGATATTGTTAATTTATTATCACCTAAATGGTTAAGAATTGGTGGATATTGGTACCCTAGGGGAGGTATCCCTATTGATATTTTTTGGCAAACAAATGAACAACCTAGGAATTTATTTATACCAGATCACAACGTAGATAATTACCGAGGCAGGGGATAACTTAAGTATTCAAGTTGACAGTTTATAAATTAGTGTATATACACATTGTATGAATAATATTCCTTGTATCTGTATATCCATTAGAAAAGCCGCTAATAATATTTCAAAATTGTATGATCGAGAATTATCTGTCCTTCACATTAAGATTACTCAATATAGCGTACTAAAAAATATTCAAGCTTTAGGCAATCCATCTGTAAATGAATTATCAAAAACATTAGATCTCGAAAGAACAACCGTATTACGTAACTTAGACAAGCTAAAGAAAGATGGATCTTATTTCTTATAAAAAAAATGATGTATATAAAGTAAAAGTTATTAGCCTTACTGTTAATGGTAAGAAAAAACTAAATGAAGCAAAGGTTATCTGGGAGAAAACTCAACAAAAGTTTCTAAATGCATTTGGATTAAATAATAAAAATCAATTTGATTCAGTCATGAACAAGATTAGTAAATTAAATTTTTAATTACTAAAAGGGGGACATAAAATTGGAAACTAAAGAAAGTTGAATGGCAATTAGTTATTCTTGTTTGCTCAATTATAATCATAATGATTATGGGTGTCAGACAATCACTAGGTTTATTTCTTAGAGCCCATAACTAATTTTATGAATAGTGGTAAAGAGTTTTTTTCTTTTGCTATAGGCGTTCAAGCTATTATTTGGGGTCTAGTTACCTTCTTTTTAGGAATATTAATTGATAAATTTGGTCCTCAAAAAGTACTTGCATTTGGTATTATTTCTTTTGCATCAGGCATTTTTTTAATGAGTAATCCAACCTCTGAATTCACATTGTTTTCTGCTACAACGCTTATGGGTTTTGGACTTGGTGGGGCAGGGATGGCAACAATGGTTAGCATTGCAGGAAAAGTTGCTCCGGTTAATAAACGATCCTTGCAATGGGTTTAGTAGCTGCCGCAGCTTCATTTGGACAATTTGCCGTTGTTCTTCCTACTATGTGGATGAATAAAGCATTTGGTTGGGAAACAAGTTTAATAGTTTTAGCTTCTGTTGTTATTGGCCTTTTAATATTTTTACCACTTTTGAATAGTACGAATAATAAGAGTAGTAGTGCTCAAGATTTTGGAAATAGTTTACAACAGACTATTATGTTTTCTCTTAGAGAAAAAAATTACATATTATTAATTTCAGGTTTTTTTGTTTGCGGGTTTCATGTTACTTTTATCGCACTCCATCTACCAGCAGACCTTATATCAAAGGGTATATCAGCTGAAATAGCCGGTTGGTCACTAGCTATAATAGGTGTGACGAATATAATAGGAACATTAGGATTTGGATGGTTAGGTGGAAAAGTTAAAAAACCTATGCCATTATCGATTATATATTTGTTAAGAGCCGTAACAATTACAATATTTGTACTTTCACCTCCATCGCCGTTTATTGCTTTATTATTTGGAGCTGTGATTGGAATATTATGGTTAGCAACAGTGCCAATGACAAACGCTATTATACTATCTTTTATTGGACCTAAATATTTAGCTACATTGTCAGGTATATGTTTCATTTGCCACCAACTAGGCGCCGTACTAGGAGCTTGGTTAGGTGGTAGATTTTTTGATGAATATGGTAGCTATGAAAATATGTGGTGGCTTAGTGTAGCACTTGGCATAATTGCGTTTCTTCTAACAGTTACAGTTAAAGAAGAGCCATTCTCTGTTAATTCAGAAATTAAGCAGCCGTCTTAAAAACTCAACTCTTTAATGTTTTTATATTCATCTAAACACTCTGGATTAGCTAAAGCTGTCTCATTATTAATTTTTTTATCATGAACTAAATCTCGAACTGCCAATTCTGCAATTTTACCAGATTTTGTTCTTGGTATATCATTAACTACAATGATCTTTGCTGGAACATGCCTTGGGGATGCCCCTGCTCTTATTTTGGTTTTAATTTTATTAATTAAGTCTTCTGTTAAATCAATGTTTTGGCTAAGTCTTACAAAAAGAACAACTCTAGTGTCACCTTGCCAAATTTGTCCTATGACTAAGCCCTCAATAACCTCTTCTATTTGTTCAACTTGTCTGTATATTTCTGCGGTGCCAATCCGAACTCCTCCAGGATTTAATGTTGCATCTGATCTTCCAAAAATTATAAAGCCATTATTTTCAGTTTTTAAAATATAATCACCATGACACCATACATTTTTATATTTGCTAAAATAAGCATCATGATATTTTTCATTGTTTTTATCATTCCAAAAAAATAATGGCATAGTAGGAAAACATTGCGTGCAAACAAGTTCGCCTTTTTCATTTTTAACAGATAATCCATTATCATTATAAACATGAACATCCATACCTAATATTGGTCCTTGTAT
Source organism: uncultured Planktomarina sp. (assembly GCA_905181795.1). Classification (GTDB taxonomy): domain Bacteria; phylum Pseudomonadota; class Alphaproteobacteria; order Puniceispirillales; family Marisalimonadaceae; genus Marisalimonas. The sequence continues at coordinate 118,180 of CAJIZD010000010.1, forward strand.
TTCTCCTCTCCTAACTGCAGACATTGGATTACCGCCAATAAAACAACCAACTATATCTGTCCCCCCAGATAAACTTGCAACTGAGACGTCTTTTTTTATAGCTTTATATATATAATCAAAGCTTTCATGAACCAACGGGGATCCTGTCGAACCTATTATTTCTAGATCTGTTAACTTATAATTATCAATTATATTAATATTTTCTTTGCTTAGAGCGTCAATATATTTTGCAGAAACACCCATGAAGTTTACTTTTTCTTATCAACATAGTTCCATAGAACTTCTGGGTTCGGATAAAAAGGTGACCGTCATATAAATAAATTGTAGATTTCAGCAATAATCCCGAAACTAACCAATTCCACATCATCCACCCACATGTTGTAAAATAGAATACCTTACTATTTTTTCTTGCATTAGAATGGAGGCCCATTTCAACCAAATGCTTTAGAAGAATTCCACCATTTGAATGAACAATACACTTGGGCTTACCAGTAGTCCCACTAGAAAACATTATATACAAAGGATCATCTAAACTTAGAGGTTCAAAAGATATAACTTTAGTAGAATATTCTTCTAGAATAGAAGTATATTCTATAAATTTATTAGAATTATATTGTGTTTCAATACCTAAAAGTGGCGTTATAGCTACTTTTTGTAAAGAAGGTAGAGCTTTAACAACGTCTAAAACTTTATTTGTTATATTAACCGCTTTACCATTATACCAGTACCCATCTGTAGTGAGTAAAATTTTAGGTTCAATTTGACCAAATCTATCTAAAACTCCTTCAACACCAAAATCTGGAGATGCAGAAGAAAAAATTGCACCGACAGATGAAGCGGCTAACATCATCATTACAGTTTCAGGCATATTAGGCATATAGGCTGCAACTCTATCTCCCTTAACAACACCTTCTTTTTTTAGAAATTTTGCAAGTGCCGCAACTTGATCTTTAAGTTCTTTCCATGAAACTTCTTTTCTTAATTTATCCTCAGACTTAAAAACAATCGCAATACCTAGAATTATTACCTGAAAGCATGTTTTCAGCGTAATTTACTTTACCATTAGGAAAAAATTTGCTTCCTGGCATTTTATTTAAAGGTTCAATATATGGTTTAGTTCCCTTAGAACCAATAATATCAAAAAAGTCCCAAATTAATTCCCAAAACTGTGTTTTATTTTCTATTGACCAGGTATGTAATTCAGAAAAGCTCGATAGATTAATATTATATTTTTTATTGATATTTTGCATGAATTTGTGCATCTGCGAAGATTTTACTCTCTTATCAGACGGTGACCAAACAACTTCATTAGAGATAGTTTCTTTTTCCATAACTATTTACTTAAGATTATTAATTAAAGTTTTTGTAAGATTTATCAGCAAAAAGAGCCATATCATAATCTAATTTAGAGACTCCTCCTACATCATGGGTGGTCAAAGTTATTATAACTTTATTATAAACATTTTCCCATTCTGGATGATGATTTATTTGTTCTGCTTTCATAGCAATGGATGTCATAAAAGAAAACGCTTGCTTTAAAATCAGAAAACTTAAAAAGCTTAGTATATGCTTCTCTTCCATCAGATACTTTTCTCCCAACCCTCAATTTCTTAAATTTTTGTCTAATATCTTCACATTCCATTTCCAAAATCCTTTCTATTAATTATTTCTCTTAAAGGTTTCATATTTGATGCATAAGCTAAAAGTAATTTCAAAACATAATCAATTCTATTATCTAACCATTCAGGAATATTTCTCCATGAGCTCCTGGATTAAATTCTTCTACATTTCTAATAATAATATTTTCTGGTATCCACATTATGTGTGTGTTTTTATAAGAAAAAGACCTTAAATCAGCAATTGGATAAGCACCACCATTTCCACTACTAACTGAAACAATTAAGCCTGGTTTATGAGTTAATTCTCCATTTATCACACAATAAAAATAAATTTTTAGCTGCTAGGGGCAGCCATTCCACCATACTCAGGCACACAAAATAAAACCATCTGGATTCTTAGTAAATTGATCTGATATTGCAACCTCCACAGTATTCCCCAAATTCCAATTTTTTTTCGTGTCCATAGATTTATACTCTTAGATAGCTGTTCTAAAGAGAAATGTTATCTAACATTATTCTTGTAATGTTTTAAAGTTAAACTAATAATTTCAGATATTCTTTGTGATTGCGAACCTTGTCTATGACTTCGCAGAAATTAGAGAAATTTTCATAATTAAATTTTCCAAAAATTAATGATTATTATTTTATTAATAATATTATTTACTATGGATTTATAAAAGTTTAGAAAAAATAATGGAAGAAATTGAAATAATTAAGCCAGATGATTGGCATGTGCACTTCAGAGATAATGATATTTTAAACGCAGTTGTTCCTGAAACTTCAAGACATTTTGCTCGAGCAATAGTAATGCCTAACTTAATTCCTCCAATATTAAATGGAATTCAAGCAAATAAATATAAAAAAGAATTGAAAACGCAGTTCCAGAAAACGATGACTTTCATCCACTAATGACCCTATATTTAACAGAAAATACCAATAAAAGATGAACTTAAAAAGTCTTATGAAGAAGGGTTAGTATTTGCAGCAAAACTTTATCCAGCTGGAGCAACAACAAATTCTGAATCAGGTGTTAAAAATATTAAAAATATAATGCCTGTTCTGGAAACAATGTCTAAAATTGGAATGCCCTTACTAATTCATGGTGAAATTACTGATAAAGAAATTGATATTTTTGACAGAGAAAAAAGTATTTATAGATCAAAATCTTGATTTCATTTGTAAAAATTACCTGAACTAAAAATTACTCTTGAGCACATAACAACAAAAGAAGCAACATTATATGTTTCTGAAGGGAATAAAAATTTAGCTGCGTCGATTACACCTCATCATCTTGCATTAAATAGAAATGCTATTTTTGTTGGTGGTATAAGACCGCATAATTACTGCTTACCAATATTAAAAAGAGAAGAACATAGACAAGCACTTCTTAAAGCAGCGATACTGGTAAACCAAAGTTTTTTTTAGGAACAGATACGCTCCTCATTTAAAAAGCTGACAAAGAAAACGCATGCGGTTGTGCCGGAGTATTTAATGCTACATATTGTATATCTATTCTTAGCTCAATTGTTTGAAAGAAATAATTCTATAAATATGTTAGAAAATTTTGTTAGTATTAATGGAGCAAAACATTATAATTGTGAAGTCAATAAAGAAAGACTTAAACTTAAAAAATTAAAGAGCCCATTGTCTTCTAAAAAATATCTTAAAGTTGGTAACAATAAAATTATCATCTTTGAACCTGATTTTCCTGTTTTTTGGGAAGTGCAACCTAAAAGAGTACTATGAACATGCGCTTTGTCATCATAAGAGATGAGTTAGAAGAAAAATCCCTAAAAAGCAGAGAAAGTCTTCCAAAGCAATTCATCCCTCTACTAGATAAAAAGTCTCTTTTAGACTTAACTATTGAAAGGTTTATAAGCGTAAATAACAAAGCTAAACCTATTTTTATTTGTAATAAAAAACATGGGTTTTTAGTAAGAAAATCATTAGATAAATATAATTTAAAGGCCGATATATTATTAGAGCCTGAAGGCAAAAATACATGTGCTGCAATATACCTTGCAGCAAAACATTGCTCAACAGAAGATAATTTATTAATAATGCCTTCTGATCATTTAATTTCTGACAAACAAAAATTTTTGGCGGATATTTTAAATATTGAAAAAAATCTAACTTCAAATTGCTGGGTAACATTAGGAATAAAACCTACAAAACCATCTGAAGCATACGGGTACATAAAGGTTTCCGGGAATTATAAAAAATCTCTTTTGAAAGTAACTAATTTCATTGAAAAACCTTCTAAAAAAATTGCTGCTAAATTAATATGTGACAACACATATTTTTGCCAACTCAGAAGAAACAAAAAGAATTTTTGGTCAACAAAAAAACATGCCCCTGATATTGCAAAACATTGTGATAATGCTTTTGATAAAATAAAAATAAATAACCAAACTAATGAGTTTAATTTTTCACAAGACCTTTTTTCTAAAATACCATTTCAATCGATTGACTATGCAATTATGGAAAAAGAAAAAAATATTTATCTTTATCCATTTAATGGTAAATGGAGTTAGTTTCTATGAAAGACACAGAAATACCTAGAGACAAAAATATTAAATGAAAAGGTTATTGAAATTAATTCTGAAAATAATTTTGTTAGAACAGATAATAGATTAATAGCCACTATTGGGGTGAAGGATTTAATTATAGTTGACAGTGATAACGCCACTTTGATAAGTAAAAAAAATCAATCTGAAAATGTTAAGTTAATAGTCAACAAACTTTTGAAAAAAAATATTGGGGAAGCAACAGAGCATTCGTTTGAAATTAGACCATGGG